>CAZREY010000334.1:0-3012 GCA_964599015.1 uncultured Thiobacillus sp. | reverse complement strand
ACGCGCCTGCCCCGGGAGCCGTCCGGCCGGTGGGTGCCGCCGCCGTCCGCGGCCCCGATGAGGTAGGCATCCCCGGGCTGCATGCTGTCCCGGAAGCGGTCCAGTATGGCCCGCACGGAGTCGCCCATGCTGCCCAGATGTACGGGGATGTGGGGGGCGTTGGCGATGAGGCGGGCGTTCCGGTCGAAGAGGGCGCAGGAGAAGTCCAGGCGCTCGCGGATGTTCACCGAGCGGGCGGTGTTCTGCAGCACCCGCCCCATGTCCTCGGCGATGCTCATGAAGCGGCGGTTGAACAGGCTCATCCAGGTGGGGTCGGGACGGCTGGGGTCCGGCCGTCTCGCCTGGTGGCTTCCGGCGCTGAGCAGCAGGTCGCCACGGCCTGTCTTCTCTGCCCGCCAGCCGGGCGGAAGCACCACCGTGGAGCCGGGCTCCATCAGCAGTGCCGGGCCTGTGACCGTCTGGCCGGGACAGAGAGAGGTGATCTCATAAAGAGCCGCCTCGTGCCAGGCGCCCTGGATAAATATTTGCCGAAGCCCGGAGATTGCGGCGGGCGTTGCAGGCATGTCCTCCGGGGGCTCCGGCTCGCCGCCGCCGCTGATGGTTTCCGTTTCGATGGCCACGCAGACCAGGCCCCGGTCCGGGGAGGCAAAGCCGAAGCGCCGGCGATGCTCCGCATGGAAGTCGGTTGCCATCGCTTCGCGGGCATCCAGGGCTACGGGCAGGACGGTGTCCGAACCGGCATAACGCAGCAGGGCGCGGTGCACGGTGCCCGCAACGGGGAAGGGCGGGGGGATGTCCAGCGAGTCCAGGGGCTGTTCCACCGCCTGCAAGGCCACGTCCCGCCGCTCCGCCAGGCCGATGCCGTAGGCGGACAGCACGGAGGCGAAAGGCGAGATGAGCACCCGCCCCATGCCCAGGCGCTCCGCCACGGCGCAGGCGTGCTGGCCGCCGGCGCCGCCGAAGCTCACCAGGGTGTAGTCCGCCGGGTTCACGCCCCGGGCCAGGGTGATGTGGCGGATGGCGTCCGCCATGTGCTCCACAGCGATGTCCAGGAAGCCTTCCGCCAGGCGCTCCGGGGTGTAGTCCAGGCCCAGGGCGGCGTTCACTTCCCGCGTCAGCGCGGTGAAGGCCTGTTCGACCGCATCCCCATCCAGGGGCTGGTCGCCGCCGGGGCCGAACACACGGGGGAAAAAGTCCGCCTGGATGCGGCCCAGCAGCAGGTTGGCGTCGGTCACCGCCAGGGGGCCGCCGCGCCGGTAGCAGCGGGGGCCGGGCAGGCTGCCGGCGGATTCCGGCCCCGCCATCAGGCGGCTGCCGTCGAATTTCAGGATGGAGCCGCCCCCCGCCGCCATGGTGTGCACGCCCAGCATGGGAATGCGGATGCGGTGGCCGGCGATGCGGGTGTCCAGGCTGCGTTCGAACTCCCCGGCGTAAAGGGACACGTCCGTGGAAGTGCCCCCCATGTCGAAGCCGATGAGCCGGTCGAAGCCCGCCGCCCGGCCCACCTTGGCCATGCCCATGAGGCCCCCGGCGGGGCCCGAGAGCACGCTGTCCCGGCCCCGGAAGGACTCAGCCGCCACCAGTCCCCCGTTGGATTGCATGAATTCCAGGCGGGTGTCCTGGGGCAGGGCCCGGGCCACCTGGGCCACGTAGCGGGCCACGGGGGGTGATAGGGTGGCGTCCAGCACGGCGGTTTCCGCCCGGGGCACAAACTTGATGAGGGGGCTGGCCTGGTGGGAGAGGGTGATCTGGTCGAAGCCCGCCGCCCGGGCCAGTTCCCCCGCCCGCAGTTCATGCTCCGGGTTCTTCCAGCTGTGCAGGAAGGCGATGGCGCAGGCGCGGAAACCCGCCGCCCTGGCCTGAGCCAGGCCGGCTTCCAGGGCCGGGGCATCCAGGGGGGTGAGCACGCCGCCGTCGGCGCCTACCCGCTCCGTTGCCTCGATCACTTGTGCATACAGGGCTTCGGGCTTGCGGATGTCCAGGGCGAAGATGTCCGGCCGGGCCTGGTCGCCGATCTCCAGGGCATCGGCGAAGCCGGCGGTGACCACCAGCAGGGTGGGCTCCCCGGCATGGGTGAGGAGGGCGTTGGTGCCCACGGTGGTGCCCATCTTCACCGCCGCCACCAGGCCTGCGGGAATGGGGGCCTCGGGACTCAGTCCCAGCATCCGGCCCATGCCGGCGATGGCGGCATCCCGGTAGTGTTCCGGGTCCTCGGACAGCAGCTTGTGCCGGATCAGGCGTCCGTCCGGGGCCCGGGCGACGATGTCGGTGAAGGTGCCGCCCCGGTCGATCCAGAATTGCCAGGCAAGGACCATGGTGCCGGAGGCCGTTGTCAGAGACCGGCCTCCTCCAGCATTTCCCGGGCGTCCCGCTTCAGTTCATCCAGCTGTTCCTCCCCCAGCATCAGGTGGGATAGGACGACCTGGCCCATCTTGTCCCACTCCGCGTCGCCGCTGAGGCGGGAATGGGCGCTTTCGATGTGTTCCGCCAGATGGGTGATGGCGATCAGATTCAGGGATTCCGCCGGCAGCCCTGACTGGAACACGCCCTGTTCGTGGTGCCGGGCAATGGCGGTGCGTATGTGCTCCGGCAACTGCCAGCTGGTGGCCAGCAGGCTGCCCACCGTGGCATGGTTGGTGCCGTGGCGTTCGTCCTCCACATCGGTGAAGGCGCGGTGTTGTTCGTTGTTGGCCTGCTTGAGTGTTTCCTTGTAGTCCTCGAAGCGCCGCATCATCAGGGGAATGCCCGCATCGTGGAACAGGCCGAACAGGTGGGCGTCCTCCTTGGGCGCGCCGCCCAGGTGCTTGGCCAGGTAGGCCGCCAACAGGGCGGTGCGGGCGGCGCTGTCCCAGAACCGGTCCAGGCCCTGGACGGGCACGGTGTTGCGCAGGGACAGGCTGGTCACCAGGGAGACCACGTTCTTCATGCCCAGCATGGACACGGCGCGGTCGATGTCCGTCACCTTCTGGCGCAGGCCGTAGAAGGGCGAGTTGACGGTCTTGATCATGGCTG
>CAZREY010000333.1:1180-3036 GCA_964599015.1 uncultured Thiobacillus sp. | reverse complement strand
GGCCGCCAACCCAGGCTCCATTGCCGACTGGGTGGAGATGAACGAGGCGGAGCAGGCCCTGCTCACATCCCCCGAGCGGCCCATCGTCCTGCTGCGCAAGAAACCGGGGGCCGACGACACCTTCCCCGGCATCGCCCCGGGCCTGGCCTGGCTGGGGGTCATGCTGCCCTACACGCCCCTGCACTGGCTGCTGTTCCACGAGGCTGCCGGACGTCCTGCGGGTACGGATTGGATGAACCAAGCCCAGGACCTGGTGCTGGTGATGACCAGCGCC
This sequence comes from uncultured Thiobacillus sp., assembly GCA_964599015.1. Classification (GTDB taxonomy): domain Bacteria; phylum Pseudomonadota; class Gammaproteobacteria; order Burkholderiales; family Thiobacillaceae; genus PFJX01. The sequence goes on along the minus strand of CAZREY010000333.1, from coordinate 2,762 downwards.
AACCCGGGGGGCGAGCCCCTGGTGATCGGCAACGACGAGGCGGTGGAACGCCTGGGCGGCATCGCCGACGCCGTGCTGCTCCATGACCGGGACATCGTGGTGCGCTGCGATGACTCGGTGGTGCGGGTGGCCGCTGGAATCCCCCCCGGCGAAATCCCCCCCAGCCCCCCTTTATCAAAGGGGGGAGAACCCCAGGTCGCCCCCGGAGGGTCCCTCCCTTTGGAAAAGGGAGGACAGGAGGGATTTGACGGCGCCACCACCCCCTCCACCCAGTTCATCCGCCGCGCCCGGGGCTACACCCCCCGGGCCATCCAGCTGCCCCGCTCCGGCCCGTCCGTGCTGGCCCTGGGGGGCTACCTCAAGAACACCCTCTGCGTCACCCGGGGGGACGAGGCCTTCGTCTCCCAGCACATCGGCGGCCTGGACAACCCCGCCACCTGCGCCATGCTCCGGGAAGTGACGGAGCACCTGCTGGACATCCTGCAAGTGCAGCCCGAGGCCGTGGCCCACGACCTGCACCCGGACTTCTTCAGCAGCCGCCATGCCCTGGAGCTGGCCCATGCCTGGGATGTGCCGACATTCACCGTGCAGCACCACCACGCCCACATCGCCGCCGTGGCGGCGGAGCATGGCGTGGAAGGGCCGCTGCTCGGCCTGGCCCTGGACGGCGTGGGTCTGGGTGCGGACGGGCAGGCCTGGGGCGGCGAATTGTTGCGCGTGGAAGGCGCAAATTTCACCCGCCTGGGCCACCTCACCCCCCTGCCCCTGCCCGGCGGCGACAAGGCGGCCAAGGAACCCTGGCGCATGGCGGCGGCGGCCCTGTTCCTGCTGGGCCGCACGGACGAGATTCCCCGCCGCTTTCCCCACCAGCCCATGGCCCGGCAACTGCATGTGATGCTGGAGCGGGACCTGCACTGCCCGCCCACCACCAGCCTGGGCCGCTGCTTCGACGCGGCGGCGGGGCTGTTGGGGACACGCCAGGTGATGGCCTACGAAGGCCAGGCGGCCATGATGCTGGAAGGCCTGGCGGAGCGGGCCGGCGAGGTGCCTCCAATGCTGGATGGCTACCTGCTCCATGCCGATGGCCGCCTGGATTTGCTGCCGCTGCTGGCACGGCTGGCGGACGAAACCGATGGGGCCCGTGGCGCCGCCCACGGTTCTGCCCTCTTCCACGCCACCCTGGCCCGGGCCCTGGCGGACTGGACCCTGCAAGCAGCCGCCTCCCAGGGCCTGGACACCGTGGCCCTGGGGGGCGGCTGCTTCCTCAACCACATCCTGTCCAGGCATCTCGCCGGCCAGTTCGGCGCCCGTGGCCTGCGTGTCCTGGAGGCCCGGCAAATACCCCCCAACGATGGGGGGTTGAGTCTGGGCCAGGCCTGGGTTGCAATGCAGTCAATGTCCCGAGGATAGAAATCATGTGTCTCGCCATCCCCGCCCGCGTGGTGGAAATCAGTGACAACGACCAGGCCATCGTGGACCTGGGCGGCGTGCGCAAGGACGTGTCCCTGGCCCTGGTGGATGACGTGCAGGTGGGCGACTACGTCATCGTCCACGTGGGTTATGCCCTCACCCGCCTGGACCC
>CAZREY010000333.1:0-1170 GCA_964599015.1 uncultured Thiobacillus sp. | reverse complement strand
ACTGCGCATAAACGGCGTGGACGTCCGCCTCGGTGAAACGGTCGCACGTATCGACGGCACCAAAGTTACATTGAAGAGTGGGGCGGATTTCGAGAGCGACTTCATCTGCATCTGCACCGGCGTGCGGCCCCGATCCGAGTTGGCCCTCGAGGCGGGCATCGCCCCGGAGGCCGCGTGAAATACGTCGACGAGTTTCGTGACGGAGAAGTAGCGAAAGGCCTGGCCGCCGCTATCGCCAACCAGGTGCGGGACGACCGCCGCTACAACTTCATGGAGTTCTGCGGCGGCCACACCCACGCCATCTCCCGCTACGGCGTGCCGGACCTGCTGCCCCCCAACGTGCGCATGATCCACGGCCCCGGCTGCCCGGTGTGCGTGCTGCCCATCGGCCGCATCGACCTGGCCATCCACCTGGCCCTGGAGCAGGACGTCATCCTGTGCACCTATGCCGACACCCTGCGCATCCCCGCCTCCGGCGGCCTGTCCCTCATGCGGGCCAAGGCCCGGGGTGGGGACATCCGCATGGTGTACGCGGTCACCGACGCCCTGAAGATCGCTCGGGACAACCCGGACAGGGAAGTGGTGTTCTTCGCCATCGGCTTCGAGACCACCACGCCCCCCACGGCGGTGGCCATCAGGCAGGCACGGGCGGAAGGCCTGAAGAACTTCAGCGTGCTCTGCTGCCACGTGCTCACCCCCTCCGCCATCATGAACATCCTGGAGTCGCCGGAGGTGCGGGAGCTGGGTACAGTGCCCCTGGACGGCTTCATCGGCCCGGCCCATGTGTCCACCGTCATCGGCAGCCGGCCCTACGAGTTCTTCGCCGAGGAATACAGAAAACCGGTAGTGATTGCAGGCTTCGAGCCCCTGGACGTGATGCAGGCCATCCTCATGCTGGTGCGCCAGGTGAACGAGGGCCGCGCCACGGTGGAGAACGAGTTCACCCGCGCCGTCACCGAAGACGGCAACCTCAAGGCCCAGGCGCTGGTGTCCGAGGTCTTCGAGCTGCGCCAGGGCTTCGAATGGCGCGGCCTGGGGGAGGTGCCCTACTCCGCTCTGAAGATTCGCGAAGGCTTCGCCGAATTCGACGCCGAACGGCGCTTCCATCTGGAATACCAGCCCGTGCCGGACAACAAGGCCTGCGAGTGCGGGGCGATACTCCGGGGCGTG
>CAZREY010000332.1:0-3043 GCA_964599015.1 uncultured Thiobacillus sp. | reverse complement strand
CTCTCGGCAGATACCCCGGGCATTTTTTCAAGTTACTGGTTGATTGGCGCCGCGAACAATATCGTCGTCAACCTTGCCAAGGACTACTCCACCTGTGGATCATGTGGCTATAAAAGCGACTATGTGAAGGTTGCAGGTCTAGGGGGTATTTATCAGACCACCCACACCCCTCCCGGGGTCCCCGAGCCTGGCAGTCTGGCCTTGCTGGGTCTGGGCGCACTCCTGATGACGCGGGCGCGTGGCAGGCTGTCCGCCGCCTGATCTGTTCCTTGCGCACCAAGTAACAAAGCCCGCCATTGGCGGGCTTTGTTTTTTCGGCCAAGTCGAGGTCCTTGGGAACCTAGTCCGCCGAACATCGGCAGAGTGCCTAACCCCGTCGCATGGAATCGAAGAAATCCCCGTTGGTCTTGGTAGCGCGGACCTTGTCGGAGAGGAATTCCATGGCCTCCATGTCGTCCATGGGGTAGAGCAGCTTGCGCAGCACCCAGATCTTCTGCAGGGTCGCCGCCTCGATGAGCAGTTCCTCCTTGCGGGTGCCGGAGCGGTTGACGTTGATGGCGGGGTAGACCCGCTTTTCCGCCATGCGCCGGTCCAGGTGGATTTCCATGTTGCCGGTGCCCTTGAATTCCTCGTAGATCACGTCGTCCATGCGGGAGCCGGTGTCGATGAGGGCGGTGGCGATGATGGTGAGGCTGCCGCCTTCCTCGATATTGCGGGCGGCGCCGAAGAAGCGCTTGGGCTTCTGCAGGGCGTTGGCGTCCACGCCGCCGGTGAGCACCTTGCCGGAGGCGGGCTGCACGGTGTTGTAGGCACGGGCCAGGCGGGTGATGGAGTCCAGCAGGATCACCACGTCCTTCTTGTGCTCCACCAGGCGCTTGGCCTTCTCGATGACCATCTCCGCCACCTGCACGTGGCGGCTGGCGGGTTCGTCGAAGGTGGAGGCCACCACCTCGCCCCGCACGGTGCGGCTCATCTCCGTCACTTCCTCCGGGCGCTCGTCGATGAGCAGGACGATGAGGATGGCCTCGGGGTGGTTGGCGGTGATGGCGTGGGCGATGTGCTGCATCATCACCGTCTTGCCGGTCTTGGGCGGGGCCACCAGCAGGCCCCGGGAACCTTTGCCGATGGGGGCGATGATGTCGATGATGCGGCCGGTCATGTTCTCCTCGGCCTTGATGTCCCGCTCCAGCTTGAAGGCCTGGTTGGGGAACAGGGGCGTGAGGTTCTCGAACAGGATCTTGTGCTTCAGGGCCTCGATGGGGCCGCCGTTGGCGCTGTCCAGCTTGGTCAGGGCGAAGTAGCGCTCGCCGTCCTTGGGGGTGCGGATCTCGCCGGCGATGGTGTCGCCGGTGTGCAGGTTGAAGCGGCGGATCTGGGACGGCGAGATGTAGATGTCGTCCGGGCTGGACAGGTAGGAGGTGTCCGGCGAGCGCAGGAAGCCGAAACCGTCCGGCAGGATTTCCAGCACCCCGTCGCCGTAGATGGTTTCCCCGTCCCGGGCCTTCTTCTTCAGCATGGCGAAGATGAGTTCCTGCTTGCGCATGCGGTTGGCGTTTTCGATGCCGTTCGCCTCGGCCATTTCCAACAGTTGGGAGACGTGCAATTGCTTGAGTTCGGATAGATGCATGGGGTGTGTACGGTATGAGGGCCAGAACGGCCAGGAAGGGACTGCGGAGGGGGGGTGGGGGGTGGAACCCGGCACCCGGCAGGACGCCAGGTGCCGCAAAGCTAGCGGAGCTTAGATGTTGCTGTCAACAAAGGCAGTGAGCTGGGACTTGGACAGGGCGCCCACCTTGGTGGCTTCCACGTTGCCGTTCTTGAAGATCATCAGGGTGGGAATGCCGCGGATGCCGTACTTGGGCGGGGTGCCCTGGTTCTCGTCGATGTTCAGCTTGGCGACCTTGAGGCGGCCGGCGTATTCCTTGGCCACTTCGTCCAGGATGGGGGAGATCATCTTGCAGGGGCCGCACCAGTCGGCCCAGTAGTCCACCAGCACGGGCAGGGGGGACTGCAGGACTTCCTGCTCGAAAGTGTCGTCGGTGACGTAATGGATGTGTTCGCTCATGTTGGGAACCTCGCGGGGATGGGGTGTTCTTGGAAGGGACGTACTTGAAAACGAGGGCGCGAATGGCCGTTCGGCATTGATCCCGCTATGCTAGCGAAAAAGTTATAGCGAGGAAAGTTATGGCCTTCGTCGTCACCGACAACTGCATCCGCTGCAAGTACACCGACTGCGTGGATGTCTGCCCGGTGGACTGTTTCCACGAGGGGCCCAACTTCCTGGTCATCGATCCGGAGGAATGCATCGACTGCAACCTGTGCGTTTCGGAGTGTCCGGCCGAGGCCATCTTCGCCGAGGACGACGTGCCGGCCGACCAGCGCCAGTACATCCCCCTGAACGCGGAACTGGCCAAAACCTGGCCGGTGATCAGCGAGAAAAAGGCGCCACTCCCCGATGCCGACGACTGGAACGGCAAGCCGGGCAAGGGCCCCCTGCTGGAGCGCTGATCACCGGCCCAGCACGGCCCCCAGGGCCTTGAGGCAGGCGTCCACGTTGGCCGGACTGGCGGAGGCGCCCATGAGGCCGATGCGCCACACCTTGCCCGCCAGGGCGCCCAGGCCGGCACCGATCTCCAGGTTGAACTCGTTCAGCAGCCGGCTCCGCGCGCCGGCGTCATCCACGCCGGCGGGAATCGTCACCGCGTTCAATTGGGGCAGGCGTTCCGCCTCGGGCACCACGAACGCCAGGCCCAGGCCCGCCAGGCCGGCCTTGAGCCGTTCATGCATGGCCCGATGCCGGGCCCAGGCGTTCTCGATGCCCTCCTCCGCCAGCATCACCAGGGCTTCGTGCAGGCCGTAGAGAGGATTGATGGGGGCGGTGTGGTGGTAGGTGCGCTTGCCTTCGCCGCTCCAGTAGCCCAGCACCAGGTTCAGGTCCATGAACCAGCTCTGCACCGGGGTTTTCCGGTTCTTCACCTTGTCGATGGCCCCCTCGCCGAAAGTCACGGGGGAAAGGCCCGGCGTGCAGGACAGGCATTTCTGG
>CAZREY010000331.1:0-3046 GCA_964599015.1 uncultured Thiobacillus sp. | reverse complement strand
CGCCTCATCGGCCGGGCACTGCGGGCCGCCGTGGACCTTTCCAAGCTGGGGGAGCGCACCCTCCACGTGGACTGCGACGTGCTCCAGGCCGATGGCGGCACCCGCACCGCCAGCATCACTGGCGCCTGGGTGGCGGTGCACGACGCCCTGGAATGGCTGGTGAAGGAGGGCAAGCTGCCTGCAAACGTCATGCGTGCCCAGGTGGCCGCCGTGTCCGTGGGGGTGTGGCAGGGCACCCCGGTGCTGGACCTGGATTACGCCGAGGACGTGGCCTGCGACACGGACATGAACGTGGTCATGCTTGGGGAGGATGGCCTCATCGAGGTTCAGGGCACGGCGGAAGGCGAGGCCTTCACCCGGGCCGAACTGAACCGGCTGCTGGACCTGGCGGCCAAGGGCATCGGTGAACTGATGGCGGCCCAGCGCGCCGCCCTGGCGGAATAGGGAGTCGTCATGAAAAAAGTCGTCATCGCCTCCAACAACGCGGGCAAGCTGCGGGAGATCGCCCGTATCCTGGAGCCTATCGGCCTGGAGGCCCAGCCCCAGGGCAACTTCGGCGTGCCGGAATGCCCCGAGCCCCACGTCACCTTCATCGAGAACTGCATCGCCAAGGCCCGCCACGCCTCCGCCCACACGGGCTTGCCGGCCCTGGCGGACGATTCCGGCATCTGCGTGGACGCCCTGAACGGCGCCCCGGGCGTGTATTCCGCCCGCTACGCCGGCGAGCCCAAGAGCGACGAGCGCAACAACCACAAGCTCATCGAGGCCCTGCAAGGCCAGGCCAACCGCAAGGCCCACTACTACTGCGTCATGGTGTACGTGCGCTACCCGGATGATCCTCAGCCCCTCATTGCCGAGGGGCGCTGGCACGGCGAGATCATCGACACCCCACGGGGGGACGGCGGCTTCGGCTACGACCCCTATTTCCTGGTGCCGGAGTTCGGCAAGACCGGCGCGGAACTGGACATGGACACCAAGAACGGCCTCAGCCACCGGGGCCAGGCCCTGCGGGAACTGGCCGAGAAGCTGAAGGCCCTGGGCGCGTGAGCCGTTCATGAAGCACGTGATGCCGGCCCTGCTGGACGGTCGGCTGGAAGCACCGCCGCCCCTGGGGCTCTATGTGCACATCCCCTGGTGTGTGCGCAAATGCCCGTACTGCGACTTCAACTCCCACGCCCAGCGGGGCGACATACCGGAGGCCCGCTACATCGACGCCCTGATCCGCGACCTGGAGCAGGCCGTGCCGTCGGTGTGGGGGCGGGAAATCACCAGCATCTTCCTGGGCGGCGGCACTCCCAGCCTGTTCTCGCCGGAGGGTATCGACCGCCTGCTGACCCAGTGCCGCACCCTGCTCAGGGTTTCGCCCCTGGCGGAGATCACCCTGGAGGCCAACCCGGGGACTTTCGAGACGGTGCGCTTCCGGGGCTACCGGGAGACGGGGGTGAACCGGCTCTCGCTGGGCATCCAGAGCTTCAACCGGTCGCACCTCCAGGCCCTGGGGCGCATCCATGATGCGGAGGAGGCCCGGGCGGCGGCGGAGCAGGCCGTGGTCCTGTTCGAGCGGATCAACCTGGATCTGATGTATGCCCTGCCCAGCCAGACCCTGGACGAGGTGCGCCAGGACCTGGAGACGGCCATCGCCCTGGGGCCCGGCCACATCAGCGTCTATCACCTCACCCTGGAGCCCAACACCCCCTTCGCCGCCGCGCCGCCGCCCCTGCCGGACGATGACCTGGCGGCCGACATGCAGGATCTGGTGGAGGCGACCCTGGCGGTGGCGGGCTACGGCCACTACGAGACCTCCGCCTTTGCCCAGCCCGGCCAGCAGTGCCGCCACAATCTCAACTACTGGACCTTCGGCGACTACCTGGGTATCGGCGCCGGGGCCCACGGCAAGCTGTCCTTCCACGACCGCATGGAACGCCAGTCCCGGGTGAGACACCCCCGGGCCTACATGGAGGCGGTGGAGGGGGGGGAGGGATACATCGTCGAGACGCGGTCCCTGGACCGGGCAGACCGGGTCTTCGAGTTCATGATGAACGCCCTGCGTCTCAATGAGGGCTTCGACCTGGAACTGTTCACGGCCCGCACGGGCTTGTCCACCAACGCGCTGGCCAAGGGCCTGGAGCAGGCCGTCGCCCGGGGACTGCTCGAACGGGAGCTGCATCGCCTGACGCCCACTCCGCGGGGACGTCGCTACCTCAACGATTTGCTGCAACTCTTCCTGAAGTAGGCGGTTCGGCGCGAGGTTGCGTTGCTACCGATGCCTGTCAAACCGAAGGGAAGATATTTCCACCTTCCCTCCTCGTTTTCCTCAAGCGATGTGTGATTCCTACTTGGTGGGCGCCTCGGGTGCCGGGGCAACCGCACCGGGCTTGCCGTCCAGGAATTCCACGTTGACCTTGCCTTCACGCAACTGGGTTTGCCCGGTGAGCAGATTGCTCAACATGGGTTTCTCCGTATCGGAGATCTGTTCCGTCGCTACAACCACACCACCGGTTGCCGCAATCGCAAGAAGTCCCACAGGCAGCAACGCTGCCCATCCGCGTTGTTTCAACATAACGCACCTCCTTCAACATCCACTGCTTTCGGGCCTCCTCCGGGCGGCCTCTTTTCATCGGGTCTTGCTTCAAATTTATAAGGGTAAATACGTAAGTAAATGACAATATTTCTATGTTCCGAACAGGGGCATTTATGCGTTGAAGGTGAGGGCCGAATCGGCAATTCAGGCTGATGCCCGTTTGTGCTCCATCATCTCCAGCAGGATGGGGGCGCAGACCATCTCCAACAGCAGCTTCAACTCGCCGCCGGGCACCACGATGGTGGAGGGCCGGCTCATGAAGGCGCCGGGGATCTTTTCCAGCAGCTGGATGAAGTCGTATTTGCGCCGGTCGCGGAAGTGGACCACCAGGAAGGACTCGTCCGGATTGGGCACGTCCCGGGCGATGAAGGGATTGGAGGTGTCCACCAGGGGCATGCGCTGGATGTTGATGTCCGTGAGGCCGAACTGGGGCACGATGTAGTGGATGTAGTCGTCCATACGTCG
>CAZREY010000330.1:0-3046 GCA_964599015.1 uncultured Thiobacillus sp. | reverse complement strand
GGTCCGGGTAGAACACCGGCAGGTAGGCCGGCATCACCAGACCCTTGTAGGAAATGACCCGCCCGGACAGGGTGGGCATGGAGAAGGTGGCGTCGTCGCCGGCCACCGCCTTTTCCACCTTGCGGCGGGCGATGTACAGCTTGCGCTCGAAGATGTCGGACTCGATGCCGTCGGGGCAGTTGACGAACAGCTGCTCGATGACCGGCAGGCTCTTCAGGGCGTATTGCCCCAGAGCGGCGTTGTCCGTGGGCACCGGGCGGAAGCCGGCGGGCTCCAGGCCCTCGGCCTTCAGTTCCTGCACCAGCAGATCCCGGGCCCGCCGGGCCTTGGCGGCATCCTGGTTGAGGAAGGCGAGACCGGCGGCGAAGCGGGGGGCCAGCCGGATGCCCGCCTCCGCCGCCACGGTGCGCAGGAAGCCTTCCGGCATCTTGAACAGCAGACCGCAGCCGTCGCCGGACTTGCCGTCCGCGGCCACCGCGCCCCGGTGGGTCATGCAGGCCAGGGAGGAAATGGCGTTCTGCACCAGCTTGTGGGAGGGCTGGTTGTCCAGCTGGGCGATGAGGCCGAAGCCGCAGCTGTCCTGCTCGAAATCCGGGCTATAAAGCGTGCCGCAGAGGCGGCGCTGACGATCATCCATCTCGATCTCGCAAGAATACTTAGGGCAGTCCCAAGCATCCTTGCTCCCGCCAGGGGATCAGATACCGCGATGCGGCGCTTGGGGACGCCTTTTTCGTTCGTTCATTCAGATAAAGGGCGGGGATTTTATCGCGAAGGCCGAGCCAGCGCCAACAGCGATGGAAATAGTGCTTTTGCAGCCAAGGACTTAGCTTCGCGTGCCCAGCAGGATGCCGTCACCACGCCAATCCCGGAGCAGGGCCTGGCCGTAGCGCCGCAAGGCCGCCGGATCGGGATGCCGGAGTTCGCCCCCCAGCCGCAGGATCGCAGCCTCGCCCGTGAGGTCCGGGTGTTCCTGGAGCAGGCTGAGCAGCCGGGCCGTGGCCGGGGTGAGCAGGCTGAAGCGCACGGCCAGGCCGCCATCCCGCCAGGCCACCAGGAAGGTGGGCTCTGGCGGTGGCTCGGCGGGCTTGAAGCGGGGGGACAGGCGCTGCACCGGCCAGCGGTAGGCCAGCACCCGCAGCACCGGATTGAGCAGGGGACGTCCGGCCAGGAGATCCCCGTCCGGATCATGGGCAGGCAGATCCTTGTCCCGGTCCGAGGTGTCCAGTTCCAGCTCCACCCACTCGTAATGGGCCAGTTCCGGCAGGAAGGAGGGGTATTCCTCCGGCCGCCGCCATTCATCCTGGAGGTATTTCAGGAACTCCTCCGGGATCTGGCGGAAATAGGGGGTATGGCTGGCGTGGTCGCGGAAGAAGGCCCTCGCCAGACGGTTCCAGCGCCGCACCCCCAGGATCTTGCGGCAGACCGGGAAGCAGGCCAGCAGGAAGCCTTCCAGGTTGTTGTACAGGAGCGACTCGTACACCTTCATGCGTTGGGCGGATGCCCCAGGGGGGCGGCCGTGGGCCTTGGGATCCCGGATGCGGGCGGTGAAGGCGCGCTGGTAGTGCTGGAATTCCATCAGGCCACTGCCCTGGACTCGGGTTTGCAGGCCCGCTGGATGGCGGCAATCCGCTCCACCTCGGGCAGCAGTTCCGCCAGGGGCGGGATGTTGAAGTCCCGCTCCAGGCAGGTGGGGTGGCTCCCCACCAGGCCGTAGGCGGTATCCAGCAGTTGCCAGACGGGGTCGATGACCTCGGCGCCGTGGGTGTCGATGATCAGGTCGGGGGCCTCCTGGTAGTGGCCCGCCATGTGCATGTAGACCACGCGCCCGGCCGGCATCTGGCGCAGGTAGTCCACGGGGTCGAAGCCGAAGTTGACGCTGTTCACGTAGACGTTGTTCACGTCCAGGTGCAGCCAGCAGTCCGCCTCTTCCAGCACGGCGTTGATGAATTCCGCTTCGCTCATCTCGTTGATGGGGGCGGCCACGTAGTAGCTGGCGTTCTCGATGGCGATGCGTTGCCCCAGGATGTCCTGGGCCTGGCGGATGCGGCCCGCCACGTACTTCACCGCCTCCCAGGTGGCCGGGATGGGCATGAGGTCATAGAGGTGGCCGTGATCGGAGCAGTAGGACAGGTGCTCCGTATACAAGCCGATGCCGTGCTCGGCCATGAAGGCCTTGATCTTCTTCAGCAGCACCTGGTCCAGGGGCGTCATGCCCCCCAGGGACAGGGACAGGCCGTGGCAGACGAAGGGCATCCGCTCGGTGAAGGCCCGCAGGTCCCGGGCATGGCGCCCACCCTGGCCGATCCAGTTCTCGGGCGCCAGTTCGAAGAACTCGATGGCCGGCGGGAGGCCGGTTTCCAGCGCGGCCTTGAGATCGGGGATCAGGTCGCGCCGGAAGCCGAGCCCCGCGCCCTGGAGGCGCGGATCAGTCATGGCTCGGTCTCAACGGCTCATTTCTTGGCGCCGCACTTGCCATCGGTGCCCTTGGCGCCGCCGCACTTGCCGTCCTTGGCCTTGGCCTTGGCGCCGCCGCACTTGCCTTCGCCGCATTTGCCGTCCTTGGCCTTTTCCGCGCTGGTCATGCCTTCCTCGGCCTTCATGGCATCGCCCTTGGCGCCGCCACATTTGCCATCGGTACTCTTGGCGCCGCCGCACTTGCCGTCTTTTGCCTTGGCGCCGCCACACTTGCCGTCCTTGGCCTTGGCGGCGCCGCCGCATTTGCCGTCCATGGCGGCCACCATGTAGCCCTTGCCCATGGACTGGGAGCCGAAGGGATTGTCGGCGGCGGCGGGCGAAGCCGCCAGGGTGGTGGCCAGGGCGGACCCCAGGGCCAGGGTCAGGGCGGTCTGCTGGTTGCGTTTCATGGTCGTGTCCTCTCGATGATTGTTCAGGGTTTTGTTGCCGGTGCGATGGTCCTCGGGGCCGCTGCCGCGGATGTCGTCCCTTGGTATCGGCGGTGTGGAATTTAGGGGCGGCGCCATGCCCCAGCAAGTAAATTTTTGTTTATGAATTAAAAAAAATTACGGAATTTTATAATGACACAGGT
>CAZREY010000329.1:0-3061 GCA_964599015.1 uncultured Thiobacillus sp. | reverse complement strand
CGCCGCACCTTCGCCATCATCTCCCACCCGGACGCGGGCAAGACCACGCTGACGGAAAAGCTGCTGCTGTTCGGCGGCGCCATCCAGATGGCGGGCACGGTGAAGGCCCGCAAGAGCGCGCGCCACGCCACCTCCGACTGGATGGAGGTGGAGAAGCAGCGGGGCATTTCCGTCACCAGCTCGGTGATGCAGTTCGACTACGCGGGCCACACCATCAACCTGCTGGACACCCCGGGCCACGAGGACTTTTCGGAAGACACCTACCGGGTGCTCACCGCCGTGGACGCGGCGGTCATGGTCATCGACGCGGCGAAGGGTGTCGAAGCCCAGACCATCAAGCTCCTGGAGGTCTGCCGCCTGCGCAACACCCCCATCATCACCTTCGTCAACAAGATGGACCGGGAGGTGCGGGACCCCCTGGACCTGCTGGCGGAGATCGAGTCGGTGCTCAAGCTGGACTGCGCGCCGGTGACCTGGCCCGTGGGTATGGGCAAGACCTTCCGCGGCGTGTACCACCTGCTCCACGACCAGATGCTGCGCTTCACCGCCGGCGAGGAGCGGGCCGGGGGCGAGGTGGAACTCATCGAGGGCCTGGACAACCCCAAGCTGCAGGAGCTCTTTCCCCTGGAGATGGACCGCCTGCACGAGGAGGTGGGCCTCATCCGCGACGCCAGCCCCCCCTTCGACATCACCGACTTCCTGCGGGGCCACCAGTCACCCGTGTTCTTCGGCTCCGGCATCAACAACTTCGGTGTGCGGGAAATCCTCCAGGCCCTGGTGGAATGGGCCCCGCCGCCCCAGCCCCGGGATGCGGGCAGCCGCATGGTGGAGCCCGCCGAGGCCCCCTTCACCGGCTTCGTGTTCAAGATCCAGGCCAACATGGATCCCAAGCACCGGGACCGCATCGCCTTCTTCCGGGTCTGCTCCGGCCGCTACTCGCCGGGCATGAAGGTGCAGCACCAGCGCATGGGCCGGGAGATGAAGCTGGCCAACGCCCTGACCTTCATGGCCAACGAACGGGTGCACATGGAAGACGCCGTGGCCGGCGACATCATCGGCATCCACAACCACGGCCAATTGCAGATCGGCGACACCCTCACCGAGGGCGAGGCCCTGCACTTCAAGGGCATCCCCTACTTCGCCCCGGAGATGTTCCGCAGCGCCCGGTCCCGGGACCCCATCAAGTCCAAGCAGTTGCAGAAGGGCCTGAAGGAACTGGGGGAGGAAGGGGCCATCCAGGTGTTCGAGAACATGATGAGCGGCGCCCTGCTGCTGGGGGCCGTGGGCCAGCTCCAGTTCGAAGTGGTGGCCAGCCGGCTCCAGGCGGAATACAAGGTGGACGCCATCTATGAAAACGCCGACATCCACACCGCCCGCTGGCTCACCTTCCCGGACGAGGCCTCGCGCAAGCAATTCGAGAAGGAACAGCTGGCGCGCATGGCCCGGGACGTGGACGGCAACCCGGTCTACCTGGCCACCAACCGCTACAACCTCAGCCTGCTGGAGGAGAAGTGGCCCCAGGTGCAGTTCCACGCCAGCCGGGAGCACGGCCAGCGGTTCGGTTGACACCCTGTTTGCCGTGCCGGCGGAACCCCCGCCATGCCATCAAAGCTTTGCCGCCTGGCCGAGCAGGATGCCGGCGTGCTCCACCACTTCGGGGATGCCGAAGCCGCCGGTGAGCGACCGGAGCTGACGGTCGCCCCGCACCGGATCGAGCCGGCCCTCGCCCACCTCCTTGAGAATGTCGCGGATCTTGCCCCAGCGTTCGCTCAGCTCCGCCTTGCGCGTCGCCGAACCGCCGGCGGCACCCAGCCGGTCCAGCACCTTGGTGGAAATGTCCTTGGCCGTGCCGCGCGCGGCCTCCATCGCCCGGGTGAGGGGATCCACCGCGCCGATGCGAGTCGAGCCGAGCATGCTGGCGCCCTTGTAGATCGTCACGTCCCCCGCCTGGGTCGCCCAAAGCTTCGACAGTCCCGCCTTGTCGGCGGTGATCCAGGCCAGATCCTTGTAGGCCTCGGGGTGCAGGCTGGTGGTGATCTCCTCCATCGCATGGCCGGCGCTGCGGCCGGTGACTGCCCGGTAGGCCTCGTCCCAGGCCTCCTGGGCATCCTTCTGCCAGGCATGCAGGGATTGCGGCTTGCCCCCCTTCGTCAACCGGGCGCCGGCCTCTTCCACCAGGCGGATGTCGAAGTCCATGTTGGGGCTGCCGGCGCTGGAGGCGTTGCGTACGGGCTGGAGACGGGCCCGGTCCCACTGCCTGGCGGACATGATCCGGTGGAACTCATCCTCGACGCGCACGTGGATGGTGTCCACATGGGCCATGAAGTCTTTCTGCAGCGGCAGATCGGCCTTGAACTTCATGAATGATTTGGCGTGCAGGTCGGAATGGACCGCCGCCGCCCAGTCCGCGGCCTTGCGCTCCAGCACCCCGATCTCCGCCAACGGGCGCCGCGCGAGGCGGGCCGCCGCCACCTCCGCCTGGGCCGCCTGAAACGCCTTCGCCAGGTCCTGCCCACGCTGCTGGGCCTGCCTGAACTCAGCCAGCTGGAAGGCCTGCCCCACCGTCATCTTTTCCGCGCCGGCCACGGGGGCCGGGGTCGAAGTGCCCAGGGTGGTCAGCCGACTCATCAGCCAACCCGTGGCGCCTGCCTTGGCCGCCCCGGTCCAGCCCCCCTTGGGATAGGCCTCCAACGCGTTCAGCGCCGCATGCAGCGGGGCGTTGAGATAGAGCGAGGCATCACGGACGGCCTGCTCCGGCCCACCCAGCACCATCCCGGAGGCGCCCGCATAGGTGGCGGCGGCGCGCAAGGTGTGCATGCCGCCGGCCCCGCTGCCGACGGAAATGGCCACGTCGGCGATGGTCTTCACCCGTTCGGCCCGCGTCAGCAGGTCGTCGTAGTACAGGGCCTGCTCCTGGTGGCGCGCCGATTCCCCGCGCCAGTAACCATCCACCTGCTTGTGCAAGGCCTCGGCAATCCGCCGAGTCTTGTCGGCATCGAAGGACGCGCGCACTTCAGGGGTGAGCTGCCGCCGGACGAAATCCCGGGCCGCCTGCTGCTGC
>CAZREY010000328.1:0-3061 GCA_964599015.1 uncultured Thiobacillus sp. | reverse complement strand
TTCCACGGCGGTCTGGTCCGCGTCCAGGCGCTCGAAGGCGGTGAACAGGCGGGCCTGCTGCGTGGGGGTGAGGCCCTCGCCGGTGTCGGTGATGCGCACCTGCACGGCCGCGTCCCCCGGCACGCAGGCGATGTGCACGCGGCCGTCCTCCCGGTTGTACTTCACCGCATTGGACAGGATGTTGAGCAGCACCTGCTTGAAGCGGGTGCGGTCGGCCAGGACATGGGCGCCGCACCCGGGCCCCGCCACGGCGAGCTGGATGCGGCGGGCCTCGGCCAGGGGCCGGATGAGGGTGAGGCAATCGTCCAGCAGGGGCGAGAGGGGCACGGGCTCCAGGCTGACGGTGAGCTTGCCGGCCTCGATGCGAGCCAGGTCCAGGACCTCGTTGATGAGTTCCAGCAGGTGCCTGCCGGCGTGGAGGATCTCCTTCACGCTGTCGGCCTGCTCCGGGTCCCGGACTTCCAGCTCCAGCAGCTGGCCGAAGCCCAGGATGGCGTTCATGGGCGTGCGCAGCTCGTGGCTCATGCGGGAAAGGAACTCGGACTTGGCCCGGCTGGCCCGTTCCGCGTGTTCCTTGGCGGCCATGAGGCTCTGCTCGATGAGCTTGCGTTCGGTGATGTCCTGGACGGTGCCGGCCAGGCTGATGGCATGCCCATTCCCGTCCAGGGTGGGGATGGCCTCCTCATGGACCCAGCGGATCGTGCCGTCCGGCAGGATGATGCGGTGGTCGATGCTGTGGTGTTCACCGCGGGAAAAGGCCGCCTGCTCGGAACTTCGAACCCGTTCCCGGTCTTCGGGATGGACCGCGTCAAGGAAGCGCTCGTAGGAGGGCTTCATGGCGCCAGGCTCGTAACCGAAGATGCGATAGATCTCATCGGACCACGCCAGTTTGCCGCTGGCCACGTCCCAGCTCCAGTTGCCGATGTGGCCGATATGCTGGGCTTCCTGCAACTGGGCGGTGCGTTCGGCGATCCGCTGTTCCAGGGTCTCGTTCAACTGCCACAATTCCCGTTCGGCGGCCCGGCGGCGGTGGATGTCCTCCCTGAGCCTGCCCGCCATGTGGTCGAAGGCGCCGCCCAGTTCTGCCAGCTCGTCACCGCCGCTGATGGCCGCGCGGGCGTCCAGGTCGCCGCCGGCCAGGGCCTGGGAGGCCATGGTCAGCCTGGCCAGGCGGCGGGATACCAGCAGGTGCAGCAGCAGGGCCACCAGGGCCGCCATGGCCAGCATGACGCCGCCATAGGCCATGGACTGCTGGATGGCCGCATGCCTGGCTGCCGCAAGCTTGTTGGCGACGTCCATTTCCACGAACAGGGTGCCAAGGCGTTTCACCGGCAGGTCCTGCTCGTTTTCCAGCTTGAGAATGACGGGGTAATAGCCGGTGAGCAGGGTGCCGTCGGCCCCATCGTAGGAGACCCACGGTGAATTGGTGGCTCTGACCTGGGCGGCCAGGCTCGGGTCGTACTGGCCGATTTCCTTGGCCTGGTTCCCCTCCCACAGGTAGCGGTTGGCCAGCAACACCGTATCCCGTCCGTCGGCCAGCAGCAGGCTGCGGACGCTGGGGTCCATGGCGGTGATGGACAGGTTGAGCCTGGCCTCCTGCAGATTGGCTTCCGTCAGTCGGTTGTAGAGGATGTTTTGCAGCCGGGTAATGTCCAGCTTGAGCCGGTCCAGGGCTTCCAGGCGGATGGCGTTGCCCGCGGAATGCAGGTTTTCCACGTATAGCAGCACGCTGGTGGCCAGCGTGGAAACGGCCAGGATGGCCGGGATCAGCAGGGTGACGCGCAGCTTCATTCAGACAGGCAGGTGGCGATGTGGGGATCGAAGGCCTGGGCGGCATCCACAGGCCCGGTCAATTGCCGTTCCGCCTGCATGACCTTCATGAGCTTGCCGGCGATGTCCAGCAGCTGGGGCCGGTCTCCGCCCAGCAACCGCAGGTTGTCCGCGCGGGAGGGAAAGGCCAGGCCCTGCACCATGGCGTGGTATTCCGCTTCCTGCACCTTGAGGCGCCTGCTGATGCGCTGTGCGGCGTCCCGGGGCTGGTCGCGGATGTAGTCCAGGGTCCGGAACCACTGCCTGACCAGGGCGCAGACTTCCGCGCGCCGGTTCTGGTAGACGTCCTCGTGCACCATCATCAGGTCCACGATCTCCTCGGGGATCCGGCTGCTGTCGAACAGGCGGTGGGCGCCCAGCCTGGCGATGTTGGTGGTGTAGGGCTCCATGGTGATCACCGCATCCACCTTGCCTTCCCGGTAGTACTGCTCATGCTTGCTTTCCGAAATGGGGATGACCTCCACATCGTTGCGGGACAGGCCGGCCGCCTCCAGGGTCCGGTTCAGCATGTAAAAGCCCAGGGGGATGTTGGAGGTGGCGATGCGCTTGCCCTTGAGGTCCGCCAGGGTCTTGATGTCGGGCCGGGCCAGGACGGCGTCCGCCCCGCTGGAGACGTCCATGGCCAGCACGATGCGCAGCTTCACCCCGTCGTGCATCAGTTCCAGGGCCTCGTCCAGGGTCAGGGTGGCCAGGTCGGCGGAACGGTTGCGGAAGGATTCCATGTTGATGTCCGCGGAGGGCAGCTCGAAGATGTTGACCTGCTTCGGGTCCAGATAGCCCAGGTCCCGCGCCAGATAAAGGGGTTCGTAGCCTGACCACGGACTGCTGGAAACCCGCAGCGGTTCCTGTGGCGCGCGGTCGCAGCCGGCCAGGAGCAAGACCAGGCAGGCGGCCAGCAGGCCGGCAAGGGAGCGTTGCCCCGGCTTCGTTACAGGGTTCATCCAGGTCACCTCCATGGAATTCGGAAAGGCATGCCGTCAATTTCCATGGGTTTCGCCGTCAGCGGGGCTCAGGGCCGGGTCCAGGGCTTTATCCACCGCCTGCATGAGCCTATCCACATCGATGGGCTTGGTGATGTAATCGGCGAAGCCTGCTGCCTTGCCGCGGGCCAGGTCCTTGGGCATGGCGTTGGCGCTGACGGCCACCACGGGGATGTCCCGGGTGGCGGGATTCTCGCGCAGGCAGGTCATGACCTCGTAGCCGTCCATGTCCGGCAGGTTGATGTCCAGCA
>CAZREY010000327.1:0-3079 GCA_964599015.1 uncultured Thiobacillus sp. | reverse complement strand
TCCCCTTCCGGGCGCGAACGAGCTAACCTGAAGGCATGAAAACGCCGCCCACCGGACTTCCCCTCCTGCCCGCCCGGCGCCGCTTCCTCGCCGGAACGGCGGCCCTGGGCGCCGCCGCCCTGGCGGGGCGGGCAACGTCGGCGCCCCTGACCCGACCCATCGCCGGTGGCGAGCGCATTCCCGTCATCGGCCTGGGTTCCTGGATCACCCTGGACGTGGGTGGAGACCCCCTGCGCCGGGCCCGGCGGCTGGAGGTATTGCGGGCCTTCTTCGCGGCGGGGGGCGGCATGATCGATTCCTCCCCCATGTACGGCAGCGCCGAGGAGGTGATCGGCTGGGGACTGGCCCAGCTGGGCCGGCCGCCGGGCCTGTTCGCCGCCACCAAGGTGTGGACCGTGGGCCGGGAGGAGGGCCGGCGGCAGATGGAGGCTTCCCGCCGCCTGTGGGGTGCGGAGCGTTTCGACCTGATCCACGTGCACAACCTGCTGGACTGGGAAGTGCAGCTGGACACCCTCAAGGCCATGAAGGCGGCGGGCAGGGTGCGCCATATCGGCGTCACCACCTCCCACGGCCGGCGCCATGCCGAGCTGGAGCGCATCATGGCCCGGGAGCCCCTGGATTTCGTGCAGTTCACCTACAACCTGGCGGACCGGGAGGCGGAGGCGCGCCTGCTGCCTCTGGCGGCCGAGCGGGGCCTGGCGGTGGTCATCAACCGGCCCTTCCGGGGCGGCGACCTCTTCAACGCCGTGTGGAACCGGCCCCTGCCCGCCTGGGCGGCGGCACTGGATTGCCGCGACTGGGCCCAGTTCTTCCTCAAGTTCGTGGTGTCCCACCCCGCCGTCACCTGCGCCATCCCCGCCACCTCCCGGGCGGACCACCTGGCGGAGAACATGGGGGCGGGCCTGGGCCGGCTGCCGGACCCGGCGGAGCGGCGGCGCATGGCGGAGTACTTCGCCGGCCTCTGATCCACCCTGCCGGAAGCGGGGGCGGGATGGTCACGCTATCATTGCGCGGTCTTCATCCAACCCGCCCGCATCATGCGCAACACCGCCGTCCTGCTCATCGCCTGCCCCGACAAGAAGGGACTGGTGGCCGCCATCGCCAATTTCCTGCTGCGCCACAACGCCAACATCCTGCATGCGGACCAGCACCAGGACAGCGAGGCGGGCCTGTTCCTCATGCGCGTGGAATGGGCCCTGGAAGGCTTCGAGCTGGGGCTGCACAAGTTCGAGGAGGCCTTCGGGTCCATCGCCGCCGAGCACGCCATGGACTGGCGCCTGTCCCTGTCCAGCGTCAAGCCCCGCATGGCCATCTTCGTGTCCAAGTTCGACCACTGCCTGGCGGACCTGCTCTACCGCCACCACGCCGGCGAGCTGTATTGCGACATCCCCCTCATCGTCAGCAACCACCCGGACACCCACTGGCTGGCGGAGGCCTACAAGGTGCCCTTCCAGCACATCCACGTCGGCAAGGACAACAAGCCCGAGGCGGAAGCCCAGCAGCGGGCCCTGCTGGCGGCCCACCATGTGGACTTCATCGTCCTGGCCCGCTACATGCAGGTGCTCTCCCCGGACTTCATCGGCCATTTCCCCAACCGCATCATCAACATCCACCACTCCTTCCTGCCCGCCTTCCACGGCGCCAAGCCCTACCAGCGGGCCTTCGAGCGGGGGGTGAAGCTCATCGGCGCCACCAGTCATTACGTCACGGAAGTGCTGGATGATGGCCCCATCATCGAGCAGGACGTGACCCGCATCAGCCACCGGGACGACCTGGAGGACCTGGTGCAGAAGGGGGCGGACCTGGAGAAGGTGGTGCTGTCCCGTGCGGTGAGGTGGCACATCGACAACCGTATCCTGGTGTATGGCAACAAGACCGTCGTATTTGATTAACCCAGATCGCCCATTGGGCGGCAGGAGGCCCGCTCGCGGACCGAACTCACGTCTCGCGCCGCAAGCGGCGCGCCTACGGGGACTGAACTGTTGTTCTGGTCACCGACCGCGCCGGTGTGACGGCGAGGAATAGAAGGGGGAAGGAACACGATGAAAACCATCCTGGTCACCGGCGGCGCGGGCTACATCGGCTCCCACGCCTGCCTGGAGTTCCTGGAGGCGGGGTACGACGTGGTGGTGCTGGACAACCTCTGCAACAGCAGCCGCGAGGCCCTGAAGCGGGTGGAGCTGCTCACCGGCCGGGCGCTGGTCTTCATCGAAGGGGATATCCGCGACCGGACCGGGCTGGACGCCCTGTTCCAGCGCCATGACATCGACGCCGTGATCCACTTCGCGGGCCTGAAGGCGGTGGGGGAGTCGGTGGATAAGCCGCTGCTGTATTACGACAACAACATCGGCGGCAGCGTGACCCTGTTCGAGGCCATGCAGGCCGCCGGGGTGAAGACCATCGTCTTCAGCTCCTCCGCCACGGTGTACGGCGACCCGGCCAGCGTGCCCATCCGGGAGGGCTTCCCCGTGGGGGGCACCACCAACCCCTACGGCACCAGCAAGCTGTTCATCGAGAAAATCCTTCAGGACCTGGCCGTGTCCGACCCGTCCTGGTCCATCGCCCTGCTGCGCTACTTCAACCCGGTAGGGGCCCATAAGAGCGGCCGCATCGGCGAAGACCCCCGGGGCATTCCCAACAACCTCATGCCCTACATCTCCCAGGTGGCGGTGGGGCGGCGGGAATACCTCAGCGTGTTCGGCGACGACTACCCCACTCCCGACGGCACCGGGGTGCGGGACTACATCCACGTGGTGGACCTGGCCCGGGGCCACGTGAAGGCGGTGGAAAAGCTGGCTGAGGGCCCTGGCGTGCGCGTCTGGAACCTGGGCACTGGCCAGGGCTACAGTGTGCTGGACATGGTGCGGGCCATGGAGCGGGCCTCGGGACGGCCCATTCCCTACCGCATCGCGCCGCGCCGCCCGGGCGACATTGCCCAGTGCTGGGCCGATCCGGCCAAGGCGTTGCAGGAATTGGGGTGGCGCGCGGAGCGGGGGCTGGAGGCCATGTGCGCGGATGCCTGGCGCTGGCAGTCCATGAATCCCAACGGATACGAATAAAGGGGAAGTTCGATGATCTT
>CAZREY010000326.1:0-3089 GCA_964599015.1 uncultured Thiobacillus sp. | reverse complement strand
ATTCGACCTCCTCGCGCACCGTCCTGGCGGGGTCGAGCTCGGGTTCCTGCGGCAAGTAGCCGATCGAGACGCCGGCCAGGTGCTGCACCTCGCCGTCGTATTCCTTGTCCACGCCGGCCATGATCTTCAGCACCGTGGACTTGCCGGAGCCGTTCAGGCCCAGGAGGCCGATCTTGGCCCCGGGGAAGAAGGACAGGGAGATGTCCTTGATGATCTGGCGCTTGGGGGGAACGATCTTGCTCACGCGGAGCATCGACATTACGTATTGGGCCATGGCTTGCGGCTTCTCTGCAGGGAAAAACGCGAATTATCCCCTAGGCCGGTGCCAGCGTGGCGATCGGTGCGCCTTCCGTCACGGTGTCGCCTTCGGCGACATGCACGGCAACGATCGTGCACACGCGGAGCATGGACAATACGCACTGCGCCATGGGGGCAGATGAATGGGGGAGTGTGAATAAAGGTGGATTTTAGCCGTCTTGCGTGGCCAGGTCTGGCCCCGGGGGGGTCGATATGACGCCGGAGCAGCCACGCCCCCCGCCTGTGCCGTTCGGCGAGATTCTCTTCGACCGCTTCCCCGATGGCGCCGTGGTGGAGCAGGCCTTCTACCGTCGCTTCCCGGGCGCATGGGAGAATGGCGGGGACCGAACCCCGGGGCGGCGCCCCAGACACCGACCGCGATCCACCATGAGCACCCGCATCTGCATCGTCCGCCACGGCGAGACCGACTGGAACATCGAGAAGCGCATCCAGGGCTTCACCGACATCCCCCTCAACGCCACCGGCCGGGCCCAGGCCCTGGCCATGGCCTACAACGCCGCCCACCACCATTTCGCCGCCATCTACAGCAGCGACCTGATCCGCGCCATGGACACCGCCAAGGCCATCGCCGAGCGGGAAGGCCTGGAGGTGCGGCCCCTGCCCCAGCTGCGGGAGCGCAACTACGGCATCTTCCAGGGCATCACCGCCGCCGAGGGGGCCGTGAAGTACCCGGAAGCCCATGCCCTGTACCTGGCCCGGGACCCCCACTATGACTTCGAGACCGGCGAGGCCATGCTGGACTTCGCCCAACGGGTGACCGAAGGCATTGCCTGGATGGTGCGTCACCACCAGGGCCAGACCCTCTGCGCGGTCTGCCATGGCGGCGTGCTGGACATCATCTACCGCAAGGCCACGGGCCGGCCCCTGGAAACCCCCCGGGACTTCACCATCCCCAACTGCGCCCTGAACTGGTTCCATTTCGACGAGCACGGCTGGCATCTGGAGAAATGGGCCGACCGCCATCACCTGGAGCACGTGCTGGGCGAAGTGCCCGAATGAGGCCGACGGAGCGGGTGGCGGTGTTCATCCGCCACGGCCACAGCGAGTGGAACCTGACCCACCGCTTCACCGGCTGGACGGACATCCCCCTCACCGGGACGGGCCTGGCGGAGGCCGCCGAGGCCGGGCGGCGCCTCGCGGCGGCAGGGTATGGCTTCGACGAGGCCCACGTCTCGGTGCTGCGCCGCACCCGCCAGACCGTGGAGGCCCTGCTGGCGGCGGCGGGCCACCCGGACATTCCCATCCATGAAACCTGGCGCCTCAATGAGCGCCACTACGGCGCCCTCCAGGGCATGGACAAGCAGGAGATCTTCGCCGCCTGGGGCGAGGAGCAGTCCCGACGCTGGTGGCGGGGCTACTTCGAGCCGCCCCCGGCCCTGGCGCCCGACGACCCCCGGCACCCGCGCTTCAGTGCCCTCTACCGGGACCTGGACCCGGCCCTGCTGCCTGCCAGCGAGAGCCTGCGGGACTGCCAGCGGCGCACCTTGCCCTACTGGGAGGAGGCGCTGCTGCCTCGCGTCGCCGCCGGCCGGCGGCTGCTCATCGCCAGCCACGGCAACACCCTGCGGGGGCTCGTCATGCACCTGGACGGCCTCGGCCCGGAGGCCATGGAACACGTGGAGGTGCCCTCCGGTGTGCCCCTGGTCTACCGTTTCGCCGGGGACATGACGGTGCTGGCCCGTGAATGGCTGGAGTAGGGGTGCGAAAGAAGGGAGTTGACGCCGGCCGTCCCGCGTTCCAGTCTTGGCATTGATCCCTTCCGATGAAGCCGCCATGCGCCGACCCATCCGCCTGAAGATCTTCAGCATCACCCTGGTCCTGCTGGCCCTGATGGTGGTGGTGACCTGGCTGTCGGTGCTCAACTCGCGCCAGCTCAACAATCAGGTGCGGGCCCTGTCGGACATCTATCTCCCCCTGCAGAACCAGGTGGCCAGCGTGGAAATCCTCATCCGCCAGCAGATGGTGCACATGGAGCGGGTGCTGCTGGGCATGGAGGCGGCCCGGCCGGATGCCGCCTTCCTGGCAAAGGAGTCGGAGGGCTTCGACGCCCGGGGCATCAACGCCGACCAGATCGTGGATTCCTCCCTGCGCATGCTGGGGGAGGCGGAAAAAGACGGGGGCATCCGCCTGGACGAGGTCACCGTGGCGGTGCTGAAGCAGCAGCTGCCCAATCTCCAGGTGGCCCGCCAGGACTTCCATCGCACCTTCCGCCTGTACCAGATCGAAGTGGAGGAGGGCACCCGCCGTTCCGCCAACCTGGTGCGGGTGAACCTGATGCAGCAGAAGGACCGGCTGGATGTGGAGATCGGCAAGGCCATCGACCTGCTCAACAAGCTCACCACGGACACCGCCGCCCGGGCCAAGGCGGAGGAGGCCCGCGCCGTGCGCCTGAACTGGACCATCACCGCCATCGCCACCGTGCTGGGCCTGATCTTCGCCTGGCTGGTCACCCGTTCCCTGGTGGAGCCCATCCGCCGCCTGCTGAAGGGCACCCAGTCCGTGGAGCACGGCGACCTGGGGGTGGAGATCCTGGTGCACACCCGGGACGAGCTGGCCACCCTGGCGGACTCCTTCAACCACATGGTGGTGGGCCTGCGGGAGAAGGAGCGCATCAAGACCACCTTCGGCCAGTACGTGGACCC
Source organism: uncultured Thiobacillus sp. (assembly GCA_964599015.1). GTDB lineage: Bacteria > Pseudomonadota > Gammaproteobacteria > Burkholderiales > Thiobacillaceae > PFJX01. The sequence goes on along the minus strand of CAZREY010000326.1, from coordinate 129 downwards.
CCGCATCGTCCGGGGGCTGCTGGAAAACCGCCTGCCCGCCGAGGGGGGCGAGCGCCAGGAGATGAGCGTGTTCTTCTCCGACCTCGAGGGCTTCACCCGGATGTGTGAGGACCTCACCCCGGACACGGC
>CAZREY010000325.1:0-3109 GCA_964599015.1 uncultured Thiobacillus sp. | reverse complement strand
GGCCTCGCCCTGGCGCGGGGTGCCGGGTCCGGCGTCGGGACCTTGCTGTGGACTGACGGAGGTGCCGCCGGCGACGGCGCTGGCCAGGGCCTGGCCCCGCCCCTGGCCATCCACGGCATTGGCGGCGCCCGCCTCCAGAGCCAGGTGGCCCGCCGCCAGGCCGCCCTGGCCCTGGGTGAATTCCGGCTGGCCGGACAGGGTGCCGCTGGCGGTAAGGCGCAGGCCCTGGGGCTCGCCGCCGGCCAGGGGCGTGGGCTCGCTGGCGGCATTGGCGTTGGCACCGGTACCGGCGGCCAGGTTCAGGCCGCCCCCCGCGCCGCCGCTGGCGCTGAAGGTGGCCGGTCCGGCCCCCGCGTTGGCGCCCTCGGCGGCGTTGCCGGTGCTGGCGCCGGCCTGGGCACCCTGGCTCACATCACCGCCGCCGGGGGCCAGGGCCATGCTGCGGGATGCCGCCAGGGCGATCCCCGCCTCGCCGCTGGAGGCGGCGGAGCCTCCGGCCATCAGGCCCGCGCCTTCAGCTTGCACAGCCTCGCCGGCACCCGTGGAACCGGCGGCCGGCTTGGCGGCCGCCTCGACATTGCTGGGCGCCAGGGCGGGTTGGCTCCCCGTCATGGCGGCGCTTTCCTTCGGCGCCTGGGACAGGGTTGTTGCCGGTGCCTCGGCCATCCGGGCCGACTCGCTCTGTCGGGGCTCCGCCGTGGGCAGGTTCACCCGGGGCGCATCCCTGGGAGTCCTCTTCTCTGTTTGCAACCGCGCTTCCAGGGTATGGGGCTCCCGGGGCGCCGCCTTGGGCTTGGCCTTCTTGGCCTTGGCCAGCTTCCTGGGCTTGCTCTTGTCCGCCAGGGCTGTTTTGGCCTTGGGCGGCTTGAGGCGCAATTCCTCGGGTGATTTCAGGGCAATCTCGAAGCTCACCGTTTCCGGCGGCGGCGGCGGGGCCTGCCTCAGCCCCAGCAGCACCGCCAGGTGCAAGAGGACGCTGGCGCCCGCGGCCACCCAGTGGCGGGTTTCCACCTGCCCGAGACGAGCCATGAGGCGAACCCAGAGCGTCACTTGCCCGCCTGTGTCGTCTTGGGCGCGGCGGCGGTGACGAAGGTCAGCTTCACCACGCCGGCCCGGCTGATGGCGGCCATGACCTCGGTGACCCGGCCGTAGGGCACGCCCGCGTCGGCCCGCAGCTGCACGCTCATCTCCGGGGCCCGCTTCAGCTCGCCCCGCAGGGTGGCTTCCAGAGCCTCGAGTTCCATCGGATTCCGGCCCAGCAGGGCCTTGCCGTCGGCCTGCACCGTGACGATGAGGGACTTGGCCACGGGCAGGGCCGCCACCGGGGCGGTCTGGGGCAGCTTCACCTTCACCGACTGGAGGATGAAGGGGGCGGTGACCATGAAGATGGTGAGCAGCACCAGCATCACGTCCACCAGGGGCGTGACGTTGATCTCGCTCATGGCGCGGAAGTCGGACTCTCCCGAGGCCAGGAAGGGGTCGCGGCGGGCCATGGCCTCAGTCCTGCTTCTTGGACTGGGTGCCGGCCAGGGACAGGAAGTCGTTGGCGAAGCGGTCCATCTCCGCCACGGACAGGCGCGTCACCCGCACGCCGTAGTTGTAGGCCAGCACGGCCGGCACGGCTGCGGCGATGCCGATGGCCGTGGCCATGAGGGCCTCGCCCACCGGGCCCGCCACCACCTCTAGGCCGGAGGAGCCGGAGCGGGCGATGTTCTCCATGGCGTTCATGATGCCCCACACGGTGCCGAACAGGCCCACGAAGGGGGCGGTGCTGCCGATGCTGGCCAGGAGCATGAGGCCGGACTCCAGCTTGTGCTGCTCCTTGCGCACCTGCTGGGACAGGCTGCGCTCCAGCACCGCCTCCCGGTCGCCGGCCCCTTCCAGGGTCTTGCGTTCCCCCAGGGTGGACAGGGTGTCGAAGCCGGCCCGGGCCAGGCTGGCCAGGGAGCCGGTGGCGGTCTTGGCGATCTGGGACGCGGCCTCCAGGTTGGCGGCCTGCCAGAAACGTTGCGCGAAGGTCTGGTTTTCCCGGCGCATGCGCCATTGCAGCCAGCCCTTGGCGAAGATCATGGTCCAGGTGACCAGGGAGAAGAGGACCAGGAGGGTCAGGGCCAGGTTGACGGCCGTGGAGGCGGAATAATTGATCATGGCGGCGGCAAATGTGAATGGAATCAGTGGCCGGGATTATAAGCGCGGGCTTATGGAGCTATCCCGATAAACGGGTCCGGTGACCGCCATGGGCACCATGATGATGCGTCCGCGCCATGATCCGGCCCGGGCGCAGCCTCAGGCCCAGAGGCTCAAGGGCGGCTCATTGATGACGCGGCGCAGGATGTCGCCCCGGGTGACGATGCCCACCAGGTCATCCCCTTCCCCCACCACCGGGATGCCGGTGAGGTCGTAGTCCAGCAGCACCCGCGCCACCCGGCGCACGTCCGACACGGGATCGGTGGTGATGACGGGGGTGGTCATCACATCCGCCACCGTGCGCGCCAGGATGTCCCGCACCCGGCCCGCCTCCACGTTCAGCACCGTCAGCAGGTCGGTGACCGACACCATGCCCACCAGGCGGCCGCTCCCTTCCCGCACCGGGGCCTGGCCATAGCCCCGGGCCGCCAGGAAACGCCAGGCCTCTTCCACCCGGGCTTGCGGGTCCAGGGTCGCCACATCACGGCTCATGATCTGATAGACGTGATGGATGGGCCCTCGCTCCCGCGCGGCCTCCAGCATGCGACGGTAGGCCTCCGTCGCCTCCCGGTAATGGCCGCCCCCCTCTTCCTCCGGCCCCCGTCGGTCCTTGGCCACGACCCGCATCTCCGGCCCCAACTCCTCCCCCTCCCGGGCGATGCCACGGGCGTGGCGCGCCGGCGCCAGCCCGGACAGGGGCCCCAGGGCTTCCAGGGTGCCGCGGAAGGTCCGTCCGGTCACGCCGTAGATGGAAAACATGGACGTCTCCTTTCTCCTGTCCGCGGCTGCCCCGCTCTCACAAAGCCGGTTCATTCCGCCCCCGTGGCTGGGCTAGAATCTTAGGCTGATCGCATAACCCGGAGTTCTCATCATGTCCATGGCCGACCGCGACGGCGTCATCTGGTACGACGGCAAACTCGTC
>CAZREY010000324.1:0-3163 GCA_964599015.1 uncultured Thiobacillus sp. | reverse complement strand
AGTAAGAAATAAGCCTACGGGCCGGCCTTCAACCCACCATGCTCCCTGCCAGGGAAGCATGGTGTACCTGCAACTCAAGGCATAGGTAGGTAAGATAAGCAAAACTTGGAGGCCGCCGATGAACCCGAAACGACTTGAGCGCATCACCCTGGATCCCGGCAAATGTGGGGGGCGCCCCTGCATCCGCGGCTATCGCATCCGGGTGACCGACATCCTGGGCCTGCTCGGTGCCGGCGCCTCCCACGCGGAAATCCTTGAGGACTACCCCTTCCTTGAAGAAGAGGACATCCTCGCAGCCCTCGAATACGCCTCCATACAAGCAGATCATCCCATCCTGATCGCCGCATGAAACTGCTGGTGGACAACCAGTTGCCCCTCGCCTTGGTCCGCCACCTGGCTGCCAACGGCTTCGAGTGCCAGCATGTCCAGGACATTGGCTTGGACACCGCCGATGACCGTGTAATCTGGGAACACGCGAAGTCCAACCATCTGATCATCGTCACCAAGGACGAGGACTTCCCTCTCATGGCCGACAGGCAGGGCAGCATCCCACCCCAGATCGTCTGGGTGCGCTTGGGCAACTGCCGCAAGACCGCCCTGATTTCCGCTTTCGCTGCCCTCCTGCCGGACCTGAAGGTCTTGTTGGAAAGCGGCCAAAGCGTCATCGAGATTCGCTGACGCCTCCGAGCTCATCCTGGAGTTGGAGTTGGAGGTGGCGATCAAGAACGTGAATTGGCCACGTACTACCGCGAGCAGGCAGCGGCAGTCCAGGCCACCCAGCCCCATGTCGCAGCCATGCTGGAAGAGATTGCAGCTTCCTACGAACACGAAGCACACCGGGAAGATGTCAGCGCGAACCTGCGCAAAGAAGGTTATTGACGAATCTGTACCCAATTACCGTCGAGATGGGCGCCACGGCGGAAGACATCGGCCTCTCCATCCACGCCCACCCCACCCTGTCGGAAACCATCTGCTTCGCCGCCGAGATGGCGGAAGGCACCATCACCGACCTGCTGCCGCCGAAAAAGCGCTGAGTCCGCTTTCCCCAACCCCAGGAATGGCCGCCCACGCGGCCATTTCCTCTTTGTCGGCGCGGGTATAAGCCGTTATTTCGATGTCCATGATATTGTGCGGCGCAAACAAGAACGCCGCCGGCGAAGGCATTGGCCATGCCATCACCGGCAGGACCGGGATCTGCGGACAGTCGGGGAGCGGATGGATAGGTTCGGCACCCCCCATGGGTGCTCCTCCATCACCATCTCGGACAGTGTGCATTTCCTGGAGAAAATGGTTTGAACGGACACATGGGTTTCGAGGTCGTGGAGATCATCTCCCCATGAATGGGAGCGCCGTTCGCCTGCAACCCCTGGACCAGTTCTTCGCCGCCTACATCCTGGCCGCGCTGGCCATGGCCGCCTTCATCACCTGGGGCATCGTCGACGATGCCCGCAAGGCCGTGCTCAACGCAGAAGACGATGCCATGACCCATGTGCGTGTCACCAGCGAGGCCATGGCCCTGGAGATAGACGCCTACAGGCATGAGGCCCTGCTCATGGTGCGGGAAAAGCAGGCCCTGTTCGACACCCTGCTGGCCGCCCCGGACCCCAACGACCACCTGTTCACCCTGGCCGAACTCACCGCCGCCTGGTTTCCCAAGGCCCTGGCCTTTACCGTGGGCGACGCCCAGGGCACGCCGTTGATCTCCGATTTCAAGGGCAGCATCGGCCAGGCCTGCCTGGACGACATGAAGACCGGCGCCACCCAGGCGGCCCCCCTCATCCCCCTGCACGGCCTGAGCACCATCCCCCATTTCGACGTCACCATCCCATTGACGGGCGAGGGGGGCCGGCGAGGGGTGTTCCTGATCACCTTTGGCATCGACAAGCTGGCTTCCCACCTGAACCGCCACGCGGATTCCCGCTACATCCTGGAACTGGGGACACGCCACGACCATGGGGGAACGGCGGCGAGCCACGGCCATCCCGACGCGGATTTCCAACAAGGGGTGGCGGGCACCCGCATCGTGGTCCATGCCCACATCCGGCCGGAATTCCTTGCCCGCCTGTCGGAACTGAAAGCCTTCCGCCTGCTGGCCTTCGTGGGCGGTTTCGGCCTGTTCGCGGGCATCGGCGGCTGGATGCTGTGGCGCTCCCGGCAACGCATCCGGCACGATTCCGATGTGCTGCGGGAGGTGAACCTGGCCCTGTACGACCAGTCCGTGCTGGACCCCCTCACGGGCCTGGCCAACCGGCGCCACCTGGATGAACGCATCAGCCCCATCCTGCGGCAACGGCAGCGGGAGGGCGGCAACCTGTGCCTGGCCCTGCTGGACGTGGACCACTTCAAGCGCATCAACGATGAACAGGGCCACGACGCGGGGGATGCCTGCCTGCGCCTGCTGGCCGACATCCTGCGGGCCAGGACCCAGCGGCCCTTCGATGCCGCCATCCGCATGGGGGGCGAGGAATTCCTGGTTTGCTGGGCCGATACCGACCTTCCGCAGGCCCGGAAACTGGCCCGGGATATCCAGCACGACCTGCGCCACGCCCCCTTCAAGCATGCGGATGGCGCGAACGTCACCGTCAGCATCGGCCTGCGCGCCGTGGCCGGGGATTGCGCCGCGACCCTGTCGGAACTGTTGCGGGAGGCGGACCAGGCCCTCTATCGGGCGAAACAGGCCGGCCGGGACCGCATCGAAATCGCCGGACAAGGGGAGGAGCAGGCGGAGGCGCCGGCGTAGGCACGTGCGGACCCTTGCCCAGTAAAAAGCCCGCCGAAGCGGGCTTTTTACTGCCTTGCCGGGCCGGGGCCCGGACCGGATCACTTGGCGGGCTTGGCCTCCGGCGCGGGCGCGGGCATGGCGGGCATCATCTTCATGAGGGTGGCCGGGTCCAGCATCTGTCCCCAGGTGCCGTAAGTCTGGGGATTCATGCCGGCACCCATCCATTGCATGTAGGTCTGGGGATTCATGGGCGCCATCATGGTGTTGAGGGCGGCGGGACTAAGCGGCGCCATCATCATGTTGGTGTACATGGAAGGGTTCATCATCTGCAACGCGGGGGCCCACATCTGGGGATTCATGGGGGCCGTCATCCAGTTGCCGTACATGGCCGGGTTCAGGCCCATGCCCATCAGGTTGGTGAGGAAGCGGGGGTCCATGCCC
>CAZREY010000323.1:0-3178 GCA_964599015.1 uncultured Thiobacillus sp. | reverse complement strand
GGCGGCGGTGATGCCCTGCCCCCCTCCTTCGGCGTAGCGGATGGCCATGCGGTACTCGGCTGGCCGACGGGCGAAGAACACCAGGCGGCCGATACCGTGCAACAGGCCGGCGATGAACCGTGGTACTTCCTGGGGCAGCTTCGCGCGCCGGGCGATCAGGTCGACCAGCGCGCCACAGGTGATGCTGTTGTTCCAGAAGGTGTCCATGTCCACGAATTCGGCCGGGATGTCGCGGAAATGCCGGACCACCGAAGTGGCCAGGATCAGATCGCGCCGATTCTTGTGGCCGATGATGGCGAGCGCATGGCCGAGGTCGTCGACGCGGCCGAGATGGCCGTACAGGACCGAGTTGGCCAGACGCAGGATCATGGCCGCCAGGCCGGCGTCGGTTTCGATCACGTCGACCAGGGCCTGCGCGCTGCCCATGGGGGCATCCATCACGGCGCGGGCGCGCACCACCACGTCCGGCAGCGTGAACAGGGTGGAAACTTCACCAGCCAGGGTTTGCGGGGTCATGGCGATCTCGTCGATGCATCACGGGCGGTTCATTGGCACGCCTCGCACTCCTCGTAACCGGCATCGCCGGGACGCAGGGTGCAGACCTTGCCGACGATCTCCGGCTCCGGCAGGTTGGCGGCCGCGACATAGCCGCCGTTGCCGCCAGCGACCGTCGAGCCCCCCGCCCCGCTGGCGCCCAGGCCACCACCCATGCCGCCCCCCATGCCACCGCTCGGCACGGCGTTCAGTTCACCGCCGCGACCGGTCGATTTCTCGGCAGAGGTGGCGCCCATGGAGCGCAGGTAATAGGTGGTCTTGAGGCCTCGCAGCCAGGCCAGCTTGTAGGTCTCGTCCAGTTTCTTGCCGCTGGCGCCGTGGAAGTAGAGGTTGAGGCTCTGGGCCTGGTCGATCCACTTCTGGCGGCGGCTGCCGGCCTCGATGAGCCACACGGGGTCGATCTCGAAGGCGGTGGCGTAGAGGCTGCGCAGTTCTTGGGGCACCCGGTCGATCTTGGACAGGGAGCCGTCGAAGTACTTGATGTCCCCCACCATGACCTCGTCCCATAGGTTCATGGCCTTCAGGTCCCGCACCAGGTACTGGTTCACCACGGTGAACTCGCCGGACAGGTTGGATTTGACGAACAGGTTCTGGTAGGTGGGCTCGATGCTGGCGGACACGCCGACGATGTTGGCGATGGTGGCGGTGGGGGCGATGGCCAGGCAGTTGGAGTTGCGCATGCCCACGCTCATGATGCGCGAGCGCAGGGCGGCCCAGTCCAGGCGCTCGGTGAGGTCGGCCTCCAGGTAGCCGCCCCGCTCCTCGGCCAGGAGCTTGAGGGAGTCCTGGGGCAGGATGCCCTTGCTCCACAGGGAACCGTTGAAGCTGGAGTAGCGGCCCCTCTCCTCGGCCAGGTCGGTGCTGGCCCAGTAGGCGTTGTAGGCCACGGCCTCCATGGCCCGGTCGGCAAACTCCACGGCGTCGCCGCTGGCGTAGGGGATGCGCAGCTTGTGCAGGGCATCCTGGAAGCCCATGATGCCCATGCCCACGGGGCGGTGCTTGAGGTTGGAGTTGCGGGCCTTGCCCACGTTGTAGAAGTTGATGTCGATGACGTTGTCCAGCATGCGCATGGCGGTGTGCACGGTGCGGGACAGCTTCTCCATGTCCAGGCCGCCGTCCTTCAGGTGGTTCACCAGGTTGACGGAGCCCAGGTTGCACACGGCGATCTCGTTGTCGTTGGTGTGCAGGGTGATCTCGGTGCAGAGGTTGCTGGAGTGGACCACGCCCACGTGCCGATTGGTGTAACGCACGTTGCAGGCATCCTTGAAGGTGATCCAGGGATGGCCGGTCTCGAACAGCATGGACAGCATCTTGCGCCACAGGCCCAGGGCGGAGGTCTTCTTGAACACCTTGATCTCGCCCCGGGCGGCCTTCTCTTCATAGGCCAGGTAGGCGGTCTCGAAGTCCTTGCCGTACTTGTCGTGGAGGTCGGGGCAGTCGGAGGGGGAGAACAGGGTCCACTCGGCGTTGTCCATCACGCGCTTCATGAACAGGTCCGGCACCCAGTTGGCGGTGTTCATGTCGTGGGTGCGGCGGCGGTCGTCGCCGGTGTTCTTGCGCAGTTCCAGGAACTCCTCGATGTCCATGTGCCAGGTTTCCAGGAAGGCGCACACGGCGCCTTTGCGCTTGCCGCCCTGGTTCACCGCCACGGCGGTGTCGTTGGCCACCTTCAGGAAGGGGACCACGCCCTGGGACTTGCCGTTGGTGCCCTTGATGTAGGCCCCCAGGCTGCGCACCCGGGTCCAGTCGTTGCCGATGCCGCCGGCGTATTTCTGCAACAGGGCGTTTTCCTTGATGCCCTGGTAGATGCCGTCCAGGTCGTCCGGGATGGTGGTGAGGTAGCAGGAGGAGAGCTGGCTGTGGCGGGTGCCGGAGTTGAACAGGGTGGGGGTGCTGCTCATGTAGTCGAAGCTGGACAGCACGTTGTAGAACTCGATGGCCCGCTCTTCGCGGTTGATCTCGTTCAGGGCCAGGCCCATGGCCACGCGCATGAAGAAGGCCTGGGGCAGCTCGATGCGGCGCTCCTGGATGTGCAGGAAGTAGCGGTCGTACAGGGTCTGCAGGCCCAGGTACTGGAACTGGTTGTCCCGCTCCGCCTTCAGTTCGGCGGCCAGGCGGGCCAGGTCGAACTGGAGCAGCTTCTCGTCCAGCAGCTCGGCTTCCACGCCTTCCTTGATGAAGCGGGGGAAGTACTCGGCGTAGCGGCTGGCCATGTCGGCCTGGGAGGCTTCCTCGCCCAGCACCTCGCGGCGGATGGAGTTCAGCAGCAGGCGGGCGGTGACATAGGTGTAGTCCGGGTCCTTCTCGATGAGGGAACGGGCGGACAGGATGAGGGACTTGCGCACCTCGTCCATGGGCACGCCGTCGTAGATGTCCCGCACCGTGGCCTGGAGGATGGCCTGGGGGTTGGTCTCGGGCAGACCCGCGCAGGCGGCGCTCACCAGGGCGGCCAGGGTGTCCAGCTCCAGGGGCTTGCGCACGCCGTCCTCGGTGCAGAACAGGGCGTGGTCCTGGGCCTGCTGCTGCTTCTGCTTGGCCCGCTCCTCGGCGCGGCGTTCCCGGTACAGCACGTAGGCCCGGGCCACCTCATGTTCGCCGGAGCGCATGAGGGCCAGTTCCACCT
>CAZREY010000322.1:1852-3188 GCA_964599015.1 uncultured Thiobacillus sp. | reverse complement strand
ACCAGCTGCTGAAGAATTTTCTGGACGAGCACCGCACATGACCACGCCCATGAAACCCCAGGACGCCCTGGCCCGGATCATCGACCACCGGGAGATCTTCCACGACGAGATGCTCTCCCTCATGCGCCAGATCATGTCCGGCGAGATGAGCCCGGTGCTCATGGCCGCCCTCATCACCGGCCTGCGGGTGAAGAAGGAGACCATTGGCGAAATCGCCGCCGCCGCCACGGTGATGCGGGAATTCGCCACCAAGGTACCCCTGGCCGACACCGCCCGCCTGGTGGACACCTGCGGCACCGGCGGCGACACCAGCCACACCTTCAACATCTCCACCGCCGCCGCCTTCGTGGCCGCCGCCGCCGGGGCCCGGGTGGCCAAGCACGGGGGCCGCTCCGTGTCCTCCAAGTCCGGCAGCGCCGACGTGCTGGAGGCCCTGGGCGTGAACATCAACATGCCCCCCGAGGAAGTGGCCCGCTGCATCGAACAGGTGGGCCTGGGCTTCATGTTCGCCCCCAACTTCCACGGCGCCATGAAGCACGCCGCCCCCGTGCGCAAGGAGCTGGGCATCCGCACCCTGTTCAACATCCTGGGGCCCCTGACCAACCCCGCCGGCGCCCCCAACCAGGTCATGGGCGTGTTCCACCCGGACCTGGTGGGCATCCAGGTGCGGGTGCTGCAACGCCTGGGCGCCCACCGGGCCCTCACGGTCCACGGCCGGGAAGGCCTGGACGAGATCTCCATCTCCGGCGAAACCCTGGTGGGGGAACTGCGGGACGGCCAGGTGACGGAATACACCCTGCACCCCGGCCAGTTCGGCATGAATACCCACGACATCGCCGCCCTGCGGGTGAACGACGTGGAGGAATCCCGGGCCCGGGTGCTGAAGGTGCTGGACAACCAGCCCGGCCCGGAGCGGGACATCGTCACCCTCAACGCCGGCGCCGCCGTCTATGCCGCCGGCGTGACCGACAGCCTGGCCGAAGGCGTGTACAAGGCCCGGGAAGCCATCGCCTCCGGCGCCGCCCGGGCCAAGCTGACGGAACTGGTGGCCTTCGGCCGGGGCTGAAGAGGCCCATGCCCAGCCCCCTGATGGAACTGGTGGGCTACGCCGCCGCCGGCCTCACCACCCTGTCCTTCATCCCCCAGGCCGTGCACTCCTGGTCCACCCGGGACCTGTCCGGCATCTCCCTGTCCATGTACACCCTGTTCACCCTGGGGGTGGGGCTGTGGATGCTCTACGGCATCGCCCTGGACAGTTGGCCCATCATCCTGGCCAACGCCGTCACCCTGGCCCTGGCGGGGTCCGTGCTGGTGCTGAAGCTGCGGCACCGGGAGT
>CAZREY010000322.1:0-1842 GCA_964599015.1 uncultured Thiobacillus sp. | reverse complement strand
AAGGGTGGTGCGGCGGTCTTTAGACTCTGCCTGTTGTTGGATTCAGAGAGGGAGCGAGAGGCGCTTTTCAGAACTTAGCCGACAGGCGGAAGTGAACCTCCTACCGTTGAAGACGGTTCAGCAAACCGCACCCTATCTGATGAGAGGTGGCTCCTGTCCCTTCAGGTAGTAGTAGGAGAGGAAGAGAGGAAAAAACAGAGATTCGGTGGCTAGATACAGCGCTTGACGGTCGTGTGCTCTTCTGCTGATCGGGTCATCTGGAAGGCGATGGAGATTCAGTGCGAAATAGACCAGTGCACAGAACAGGTAGATGCCAATCAAGGTTCTTTTCCAGACTTTTTTCATTCTGTGCGCACTCTTACAGTTACTTGCCCCTGGGTCTGTGTAGGACAGTAAGGTTGCCACCTTTGGTTGCTGTCCGCTAGACGATGGAAGTAGCCTGCCTCAGCCTCGGCTGGATGAATGTAGGCTGGCTGCTTTGGTATGCATGCTGACATGTATATTGCACATCCCACCAGCTCGCCTTGAGGCGGTAACAGTCATAGCCGTCCAAGGTAGCGGACATCCTCGTCTTCAAGCCGCAGCCGGCCACGCCAGCACCACCCACCCACAGTTGGCCATCGGGCCGCGCGCCGCTTCTTCCGGGTCAAGGCCCGCCGCGGCCCGGGCGGCCTGGATGGGGTTTTCGTGGGATACGGCCAGGATGTCCGCCTCGCCGTGGCGGGCCGCCGCCGCGTCAAGGAAGGCCCGCAGCCGGTCCATCTGTTCCAGGAAGGTCTCGCCCCCGGGCGGGCGGATGCGCACCGGGTCCGGCCGCACCAAGCCGTTGAAGTCTTCCACCGGCCGGCCGTCCAGGTTGGAGCGGCGTTCGTTGAGGCGGGCATCGGTGACGAGGGGACGGTCCGCCAGGCCAGGCCCCCTCTCCCGCCACGCGTCCTGCAGCACCTCCGCCGTCTGCCGGGCGCGCCGGTGTTGGGACGCATAGAGGCAGGCGAAGTCCACGCCCGCCAGTTCACGGGCGGCCGCCCGGGCCTGGTCGATGCCCCGGGGGGTGAGGGGCCAGGGCCGGCGGGGGTCGTCGCTGATGAGGCCCGCCACGTTGGCCTCGCTTTCGCCGTGGCGCAGCAGCCAGATGCGCATCACTCCGCCTTTTCCCGGGCGGCGGCGAGCTTGCGGTCGATGGTGCGGCGGCTGATGCCCAGGCGCCGGGCCAGGGCGTCCTTGTCGCCCCCCAGGCGTTCCAGGGACCGGGCCAGGTAGCGGCGCTCCATTTCGTCCAGGGGAAGGATCGCCTCCGCCGGGGGTTCCGCCTGGGCCTGGGGTTTCGCGGCCTCCCCCGGGGCGGTCAGCAGCAGGTGGCCGGGCCGGATCACATCGCCGTCCGCCAGGATCAAGCCCCGCTCCAGGATGTTGCGCAGCTCCCGGATGTTGCCGGGAAAGCCGTAGTCCATGAGTCGTTCCATGGCCTCGGGAGATAGCCGCGGGTCGTGGGCGGGGGAGAGCCGCTCCAGCAGGTTTTGCACCAGCAGGGGCAGGTCCTCCCGCCGTTCCCGCAGGGGCGGCAGGTGGATGGGGAAGGCGGAGAGCCGGTAGTAGAGGTCCTGGCGGAAGCCCCCCGCCGCCACCATGGCGGCCAGGTCCCGGTGGGTGGCGGCCACCAGACGGAAGTCGGCCCGCTGGATGTCCACGCCCCCCACCCGCCGGAAGCTGCCCGTCTCCAGCAGGCGCAGCAGCTTGACTTGCAGGCTCAGGGGGATGTCCCCCAGCTCGTCCAGGAACAGGGTGCCGCCGGCGGCGGCCTCCACCAGGCCCACCTTGCGCTGGTTGGCGCCGGTGAAGGCC
>CAZREY010000321.1:0-3189 GCA_964599015.1 uncultured Thiobacillus sp. | reverse complement strand
ATCTTCTTGTCTCCTTGATGGGCGCATTCTGCCTCATCGCTACCGATATCGCCGCCTGAAACCACCGCCCAGTAAACTACGGGCCATGCAAACCGCCACCCAGACCGTCGGCCACTACGAAAACTTCCCCGTGGCCTCCATCGCCCTTCCCGCCCGGCTGCGGGCGCCGGTGCGGGCCATCTATGCCTTCGCCCGCGCGGCGGACGACTTCGCCGACGAAGGGGACCACCCCGCCGAGTGGCGCCTGGCCCGCCTGGCCGAGTACCACGCCCACCTGCACGCCCTGGAACGGGGCGAGGCCGTGGACCACCCGGTGTTCCGGGCACTGGCGCCCCACATCCGCGCCTTCGGGCTGCCCTTCCAGCCCTTCCACGACCTGCTCGCCGCCTTCGAGCAGGACTGCACCAAGACCCGCTACGCCGACTTCGGCGAGGTCATGAATTACTGCCGCCGTTCCGCCAACCCCATCGGCCGCCTGCTGCTGGCCCTCTACGGGGATGGTGATCCCAAGCATCAGGCCTGGTCAGACGGCATTTGTTCCGCCCTGCAGCTCATCAATTTCCTCCAGGACATCGCCCTGGACTGGCAAAAGGGCCGCGTCTACCTGCCCCAGGACGAGATGGCCCGCTTCGGCGTCAGCGAGCAACAGATCGCCGAGGGCCGGGTGGATGCCCTGTGGCAGCAGTTCATGAAGACCCAGATCGAGCGGGCCCGGAAGATGCTCCAGGCCGGCGCCCCCCTGGGCCGGGCCCTGCCGGGGCGCTTGGGCCTGGAGATGCGCCTCATCATCCTGGGGGGCTCCCGTATCCTCGAGAAACTCCATGCCAGCCAGGGGGACGTGTTCAAACAACGCCCCGCCCTGACCGCCGCGGACTGGCCCGCCATGGTGTGGAAGGCCCTGTTCCCCGGCGGCCGTTCCTCCGGCGGCGGGTGCAGCGGCGGAAGCTGCGGGACCGGCTGTGGCCACTGATCCCCACGCCTACTGCCAGGAGAAAGCCGCCACCAGCGGCTCCAGCTTCTATTACGCCTTCCGCTTCCTGCCGCCGGACCGGCGCCGGGCCATCACCGCCTTCTACGCCTTCTGCCGGGAGGTGGACGACATCGCCGACGAGTGCCATGACCCCCAGGTGGCCCGGGCCAAGCTGGCCTGGTGGCGGGGCGAGATCGTCAACCTCTACGCGGGCCAGCCCGGCCACCCGGTCGCCCAGGCCCTGGCGGAGGCCATCGGACCCTTCCGCCTGCCCCAGGAAGCCTTCGAGGCGGTCATCGACGGCATGGAGATGGATGTTGGCCAAAGCGGTGGCCTCGTGCGCTATCCGGACTTCAGGCAGCTCAACCTCTATTGCCACCGGGTGGCGGGGGTGGTGGGGGAAGTGGCGGCCCTGATCTTCGGCGTGACCGACCGGGCCACCCTGAAGTACGCCAACAAGCTGGGCCTGGCCTTCCAGCTCACCAACATCATCCGCGACGTGGGGGAGGACGCCCGCCGGGGCCGGGTCTACCTGCCCCAGGACGAACTGGCCCGCTTCGGCGTGACGGAGGATGACCTGCTCCGGGCCCGCTACGGCGACAACTTCAGCCAGCTCATGGCATTCCAGTGCCAGCGGGCCCTGGCCACCTACGACGAGGCCCTGGCCCTGCTGCCGGCGGCGGACCGCAAGGCCCAGCGCCCGGGCCTGGCCATGGCCGCCATCAACCGCACCCTGCAGGAGGAGATCCGTGCCGACGGCTGCAAGGTGCTGGACCGGCGCTACGCCCTTACCCCCCTGCGCAAGCTGTGGCTGGCGTGGAAGACCTGGGTGACGTCGGCATGAGCCGCGCGCCTGTCGCCGTCATCGGCGGCGGCTGGGCCGGCCTGGCCTGCGCCGTCACCCTGGCCGAGGCCGAGGTGCCGGTGACCCTGTTCGAGTCCGCCCGCCAGCTGGGGGGACGGGCCCGGGCCGTGGTGTGGGACGGCCTCACCGTGGACAACGGCCAGCACCTGATGGTGGGAGCCTACCGGGAAACCCTGGCCCTGCTGGAGCGCCTGGGCACCCTGGACCTCATCGAGCGCCGCCCCCTGGACCTGCGGGTCCCCGGTTTCCGCCTGGCCCTGCCGAAATGGCCGCCGCCCCTGCACCTGGCCGGCGGCCTGGCCCGGGCCCGGGGCCTCACCTGGGGCGAGAAATTCTCCGCCGTGCTGTTCATGCAGGGCCTGAAGCGCAAGGACTTCCGCCTGGAGCGGGACATGGCCGCTGCGGAATTCCTCCGGGATCAGCCCGCCGCCCTGGTGGACAAGCTCTGGGGTCCCATCTGCATCGCCGCCCTGAACACGCCCCTGGAGCAGGCCTCGGCCCAGGTGTTGTGCAACGTGCTGCGGGACAGCCTCATGGGTGCCCGGGAGGACAGCGACCTGGTGCTGAACCGGTCCGACCTGGGACACCTGGTGCCCGCTGCAGGGGTGGCCTTCCTGCGCCGGGCCGGGGCGGAGATCCGGCTTTCCACCCGGGTGGAAAGGATCCGCCGCCGGGGAAGTGGCCTACACCTGGACGGACCGGAGGAACGCTTCAGCGACGTGGTGCTGGCCACCCATCCCAGCCAGGTGCCCCACCTCACCGCCACCCTGCCGGAACTGGCCGGGGTGCATGACAGCCTGTCCCGCTTCGCGTGGCAGCCCATCCTCACCCTGTGGCTGCGCTTCGAAACGCCGCCCGCCTTCCCCTTCCCCATGGTGGGCCTGGGGCCGGGCCAGGCCCCCTGGGCCTTCGAGCGCAACGACATCGCGCCGGGCGTGGCCGGCATCGTGGAAAGCGCCGAGGGCCCCCACCTGGCCCTGGCACCGGAGGATCTGCTGGCGTCCTACCTGAAGCAGCTGGAAGGCGTGCTGGGCCCCCTGCCCCCCCTGCTGGCCTGGAAGATCATCACCGAGAAGCGGGCCACCTTCAGCTGCACCCCCGGCATGGCGCGGCCCGACAACGCCACCGCCCTGCCCGGCCTGTACCTGGCCGGGGACTACACCGCGGGGCCCGATCCCGCCCAGGCCTATCCGGCCACCCTCGAAGGGGCCGTGCGCAGCGGCGTAAAATGCGCGCATTTGATTCTTGGTGATGGGGGATGAGGAATGGGGAATGGACCCCCCTCATCCCTCATCCCTCATCCCTCATCCCTCATCCCTCATCCCTCATCCCCATCCCCCATCCCCCATCCCTC
>CAZREY010000320.1:0-3209 GCA_964599015.1 uncultured Thiobacillus sp. | reverse complement strand
CGAGATCTTCGAGCAGTACCAGTCCTGGGAGAAGGCCCTGGAAGAAGCACGGGCAGCGGGCTTCCTGGGCAGGAACATCCTGGGCTCCGGCTGGGACTTCGACCTCCACGCCCACCATGGCTACGGCGCCTACATCTGCGGCGAGGAGACGGCCCTGCTGGAATCCATCGAGGGCAAGAAGGGCCAGCCTCGCTTCAAGCCCCCGTTCCCTGCCAGCTTCGGTCTGTACGGCAAGCCCACCACCATCAACAACACCGAGACCCTGGCCTCCATTCCCTGGATCATGCGCCACGGCGGCCAGGCCTTCCTGGAACTGGGCAAGCCCAACAACGGTGGCTCCAAGATCTTTTCCATCTCCGGCCACGTGAACAAGCCGGGCAACTACGAGATTCCCCTGGGCACGCCCTTCGCCACGCTGCTGGAAATGGCCGGCGGCGTGCGCAACGGGCACAAGCTCAAGGCCGTCATCCCCGGCGGTTCCTCCGCCCCGGTGTTGCCCGGCGACGTCATGATGGACCTGACCCTGGACTTCGACGCCATCGCCAAGTCTGGCTCCATGCTGGGCTCCGGCGCGGTCATCGTCATGGACGAGACCGTGTGCATGGTGAAGGCCCTGGAGCGCCTGTCCTACTTCTACTTCGAGGAATCCTGCGGCCAGTGCACTCCCTGCCGGGAGGGCACCGGCTGGATGCATCGCATCGTGCACCGCATCGAGCACGGCCAGGGCCGGCCCGAGGACCTGGACGAGCTGGTGCGCATCGGCGGCAACATCGGCGGCCGCACGATATGTGCGTTAGGTGATGCCGCCGTGGGCCCGGTGGTGAGCTTCGTGAAGCACTTCCGCAAGGAATTCGAGTACCACATCGAGAACAAGCGTTGCATGGTGGGAAGCTGAGATGCCGCTAATCGAAATCGACGGCCAGGAACTGGAAGTCGCGCCGGGCGCGACGGTGATGGATGCCGCCCACCAGGCGGGCATTGCCATTCCCCATTTCTGCTACCACAAGAAGCTGTCCATCGCCGCCAACTGCCGCATGTGCCTGGTGGAAGTGGAGAAGGCCCCCAAGCCCCTGCCGGCCTGCGCCACCCCCGTCACCGACGGCATGAAGGTGAAGACCCATTCCCCCAAGGCCATCGAGGCCCAGAAGGGGGTGATGGAGTTCCTGCTCATCAACCACCCCCTGGACTGCCCCATCTGCGACCAGGGCGGCGAGTGCATGCTCCAGGACATGGCCGTGGGCTACGGCGGTTCAGCCTCCAAATACACTGAACCCAAGCGGGTGGTGAAGGAAAAAGACCTGGGCCCCCTCATCGCCACCGACATGACCCGCTGCATCCATTGCAGCCGCTGCGTGCGCTTCGGCCAGGAAGTGGCCGGCCTCATGGAGCTGGGCATGGCGGGCCGGGGCGAGCACACCGAGGTGATGCCCTTCCTGGAGGCCCAGGTCACCCACGAACTCTCCGGCAACGTCATCGAGCTGTGCCCCGTGGGCGCCCTCACCAGCAAGCCCTTCCGCTACGCCGCCCGCTCCTGGGAACTGTCCCGCCGCAAGGCGGTGAGCCCCCACGACGGTCTGGGCGCCAACGTGCAGGTGCACGTGAAGAACAACCGGGTGTACCGCGTGGTGCCCCAGGAAAACGAGCCTGTGAACGAGTGCTGGATCGCCGACCGGGACCGCTACAGTTACGAGGCCCTGAACAGCGCGGAGCGTCTCACCCGGCCCATGGTGAAGGAAGATGGCCAGTGGAAAGAAGTCGGCTGGCAGGATGCCCTGGAGCGGGTGGCCACCAGCCTGGCCCGCATCCACCAGGACAAGGGCGGCGCCGCCATCGGCGGCCTGGCCTCGGCCCACCAGACCGTGGAGGAGCTGTACCTCTTCACCAAGGTGCTGCGCGGCCTGGGCACGGAAAACATCGACCACCGCCTGGCCCAGGCCGGGGCGAGCGTGGGCCAGGGTGCCCGCTGGCTGGGCATGCCCATCGAGGCCATCGATGACCTGGAGCGCATCCTGCTGGTGGGCGCCACCCTGCGTCAGGAACAGCCCCTGGTGGCCCGGCGTATCCGCCAGGCCGTGAAGAACAAGGGTCAGCTCAACGTCCTCCACGCCGCCGACGACAACCTGCTGTGCAAGGTGCACGCCAAGCTCATCACCCGGCCCGAGGCCTGGGTGAAGGCCCTGGCCCAGCTGGCCAAGGCCATGAATGTGGAGGTGGGGGCCGACTTGGGGGGCGTGCAGGCGTCCGACGCAGCCCGGGCCATGGCCGACAGCCTGATGTCCGGTGAGAGGAAGGCAGTGCTGCTGGGCGCCCTGGCCCAGAACCATCCGGACGCGGATCGCATCCACGCCCTGGCCCAGGCCATCGCCCGGGCCAGCGGCGCTAACCTGGGTTTCCTGTCCGTTGCCGCCGATTCCGTGGGCGCCCAGCTGGCCGGGGCCCTGCCTGGGCCCAACGGCCTGAACGCCGCCGCCATGCTGGCCAATCCCCGCTCGGCCTATGTGCTCATGGGCGTGGAACCGGAACTGGACGCCTTCGACGCCGCCGCCGCCCGGGCCGCCCTCCAGGCCGCGGAGTTCAGCGTGGCCCTCACCGCCTTCCGCGGCGCCGCCCTGGACGACTGCGATGTGCTGCTGCCCATCGCCCCCTTCACCGAGACCGCGGGTGCCTATGTGAACATGGAGGGCCGCATGCAGACCTTCCACGGCGCCGTGAAGCCCCAGGGGGAGGCCCGTCCCGCCTGGAAGGTGCTGCGGGTGCTGGGCAACCTGCTGTCCCTCAACGGTTTCGACTATGACAGCGTCGAATCCGTGCGGGCCGATGCCCTGCCCCAGGGCCAGGAGCACATCGCCGCCCACCTCGAAAACGCCATCGCCGGCGTGGCGCTGGGCAACCTGCGGGCGGCTGACGGCCTCGGCCGCCTGGGCGAGACCCCCATCTATCAGCTGGACCCCCTGACCCGCCGGGCGCCGGCCCTCCAGGCCGCCGCCGGCATTGACGGCGAAGCCGCCGTCAATGGCAACCTGCTGGCCAAGCTGGGCCTGGAAGCCGGCGTCCGCGTGCGGGTGAGGCAGGGCGAGGCTGTCGCCGAACTGACCCTGCGGCGGGACGACCGCCTGGCCGACGGCGTGGTGCGGGTGCCCGCAGGTCATCCCGTCACCTCAAGCCTGGGTGCCCGCCTTGGTGCCATCACCGTGGAGCGTTCCTGATGG
>CAZREY010000319.1:0-3221 GCA_964599015.1 uncultured Thiobacillus sp. | reverse complement strand
TCAAGCGCCTGCCGATGAAGCGCCCGGTGGGCAAGTACAACGTGTGGAACAAGACCCGGCTGTCGGCGGGGACGAGCCACTGAAGTTGTCGGACGGCACGCGGCGGAAGGCGTTGCGCATTTCCCCCGCGGCGGATAGCGGCCTTCGTCCTCATCCGTCCCACGGGTTAGAGCATCCCTCCGTGTGCCAGGAATAGGCTCCGTGCCTTCATGAGATTGGTCTCCAGCACCACGCCGCTGGCCGCAAGCAGGATCAGTCCGGGCAGGGCCAGCGGTGACGGCATCCACGGCGTGGGCAGCAGCAGGACCACGGCGGCCAGGTGCAGGCGGAAGTGCCGCCGCGCCGCGTCGTCGGTGATGAACTGCTTCATGTTGGGAATGCTCCCCGCCTTGGCATGGGTCTGGGCCTGGAGGTGGAACCAGCCCAGGAAGGGCGCGATCTTGTACAGCATGCCGTTCACCACCGAGGCGGCGAAACCCAGCAGGAACAGCAGGCCAAGGAGCACTTGCGTTGCATCCCGCCAGGGGTTGGCTTCCAGGACGGCGGCGGGAGCGAGGAGGGCCACGGCGATCAGGCTGGCCATGCCCAGGCGCCAGAAGTGCAGGGTCACGTCCGGCAGCTTGCGGCGGCGCCGGCCCTGGAGCCTGAGGGTGGCGAAGGCGAAGGCCGCGGCGGAGATCATGCCCAGCAGCAGGGCCAGGGCCTCCGCGGCCTGGGCGAGAGGGGCGGGGAGAAACCAGGCCACGGTGAAGAGCAGGAGGGCGAGAGGCAGGGACCCGGTGAGGGCGGCCATGACCCCCTTGGGGTAGGGAGGCGTGAGCTGCAGCATGGGCACCACCTGGTAGGCCACGCCGATGACCAGGATCAGGACCCAGCCTCCCAGGCCCCAGGCGGCGTGCAGGCCGGTGAGGCCCAGGGGGTCGGGGGTGTCCCACAGGCCGGCCAGCCCCGTGGCCAGGGCCAGGCCGAGTGCGACGGTGATGACCAGGGCCACCCAGGCCTGGCGCATGGGCCAGGCCACGTGGGGAAGGGCCCGGGCGTGGATCAGGCTGGCCAGGGTGCCCGCCAGGAAGGGGAGGAGGCCAGCCGCCAGGGCCAGGGCGGCGAGCATCAATAATGCGGGTTCCCCAAGCAGGAAGCCCGCCGCCAGCAGCAGAGTGCCACCGCCGAGGCCGATCAGGGCCAGCCAGCCGATGGGGCTGGCGGCGGGCACGGGCGAGCCCACCACCACGGGCAGCATCTGCAGCAGGGCGCCGGACATGACCGTGCCCAGATAACCCAGGGTGAGCAGATGGGTGAGGGCCAGGCTGAAGGGTGTCCAGCGGCTGGCCAGCCAGGCGTCCGGGTCGGCCATGGCCACCACGGCCGCCAGGACCAGGAAGACGGGGGCGGCCAGGAAAAGGCGCAGGGGGGTGCCGAAGGGCGGCGCCTGGTCGTAGGACAGGCCGGGGCCGGCCATCAGCCGTCCTTGGGCGCGTGGGTGATCAGCACCTCGAAGCAGCCATCCTCGATGGGGCGCGTGTCATACCGAAAACCCATATCCCGCAGGACGGGGTATAGGGGGATGGGTTCCCGGTGGATGAGGAAGCGCAGGCTCTGGCCGGGGCCGAGCACGTCCAGCGCCATCAGCACCCGCTCCATGGGCTCCGGCGGTTCCAGCCAGCGCCCGTCCACCAGGACCTCGGAACTCATCGAGGTCGGGTGGCGGGGGTTGGCTGGGGTGGCGCGGGCAACCGGGCTCCCCGGGAACTCAGACGATCCGCAGCAGATAGAGCAGGCCGAAGTGGCTGATGATGAACAGGGCGAAGATCACGGCCACCGCCATGTTCTCGCTCTTGAGGAAGATTTTTTGCATGTTCATGATGACTCCTTCAGTTAGGCTAAATAAGGGATGGCTAATACCCTAATGGTCCATGGGCATGGCCGCATTGACCTTCATCAAACGCCATCGGCCAGGGCGCCCGCGTCCATGGCCGCCAGCAGTTCCTCGGCCTGGTCCGGCAGGGCCTGGTCCATCATGGGGTAGAGGATGTTTTCCTCCTTCATGTTGTGCTGGCGCATGAGCATGAGCAGGGTTTCCGCAAGCCCCAGGTAGCGCTGGGCATCCCGTGCCCCCAGGGCCTGTTCCATGGCCTTGAGGGTGTCCCGCATCTGGTTGTGTTCCTCGCGCATGACGAAGGTGGGGCCGCCGCTCATGCCGGTACGGTTCTCGAAGGCGGGAAAGAACACCTCCTCCTCCCGGGCGAAGTGGCGCAGGGTGTCCCGGGCGAAGGCCTGGAACTGCTCGGCGGCCCGGGGCCAGTCCGCCTTGGCCACCGCGTTTTCCGCCTCGGCGAACAGGGCGTCGCAATGTTCGTGGTCTTCGGTGAGGTATTGGGCAATGCGGGTCATGGGGCCTCCTCGTTTATGTGGGATGGCCCGTATTCTGGAAAAGGCGCCCCAGGCGGGCATTGACTTTGGGCAACCAAGACCCGGCGAAGAGCAAGGACTTGCTACACTGTTGCGCATGCCATCCAATGCCACGTCCCGCCACCGGCGGATCCAAGCCCCCCCCGAGACCCCCGCCGAGAGCCTGCTGCAGGGGGCCGGGGAACGCCCCACGCCCGCCCGGCTGGCCGTGCTGGACATCCTGCTGGCCACGCCAAGGGCATTGACCCACACCGAGATCGCCACCGCCGCCCGGGAGGCCGGGAGCGAGCTGGACCGGGTGACCCTCTACCGGGTGCTGGACTGGCTGGTGGAGAAGACCCTGGCCCACAAGATCGCCGGCGAGGACCGGGTGTGGCGCTTCAACGCCATGGGGCCGGACAACCACGGCCAGGCGGGGGCCCACGAACACGCCCACTTCCAATGCAGCCGCTGCGGTCGCTTGTATTGCCTGGACGAGCTGCGCCCCGTGTTCGCCTTCTCCCTGCCGCCGGGCTTTCGCTGCGACCACGCGGAGCTGATCCTGCGGGGCCTGTGTCCGGACTGCGGCGAGTAGCGGAATGGGCGGCTCCCAAGGTCTTGACGCAACTCTGTTGCGCATCCATGGCGCCGGGACTATAGTGCAACAAAGTTGCATATTGCGGTCGCGCCAACCCATTCCATGACCCTGTTCCTCATCATCCTGGCCACCCTGCTGGGCGGCGTGCTTTCGGTGCTGCTGGCCGCCACCCTGGCCCTGACCTGGCTGCCCCGCTTCGCCGACCGCATGGTGGCCTACGCCGTGGGGGTGCTGC
>CAZREY010000318.1:0-3227 GCA_964599015.1 uncultured Thiobacillus sp. | reverse complement strand
ACAACGGCGGCAAGGTCAAGAAGCAGAAACTGGCTCTGTCCCATGCCCATGTGGCCTCGCTCTCCGTGGGGCCACCCCTGAACAACCAGGAAATGTCCTGCAATAACCGGAAATTCCCGGACGTGGGCCGCAAACTCCTCAGCCGCCGCGCCCTGGAACGCCAGGAAGTGCATGCGGAGGACAGCGTGCTTGCCAAATACCGAGCTGGCGACGGCATCGGCCTGAAGCAGACCTATGCACAACTGGTGAAGAAAGCCTTCAACGCCAAGTACTGGTCAGCCAAGGCCCCCAAGGGCGGCAAGGCGCCCTTCGGCAAGCCCGGGTACTCCGACGAGGCCTACACCCAGATGGAGGCCAACTTCTCCCTGTTCTTCGGCCTGGCCATGCAGGAATACTTCAATACCCTCATCGCCGACCAGGCGCCCATTGACTCCAAGCGGGTACAGCGCTGTTACGACGGCCACGACGTCACGCCCGCAGAGACCTGCGCCAATCCGGAAAACCTGGCCGAGATTCCGGAGGCCCTGACCCCCGCCCAGGTGCGCGGCATGCAGCACTTCATCAATGCTCACTGCGTGCTGTGTCACAGCGGCGCTCTGTTCAGTGCCGCGGCCAGCCCCGAGAACCTGACGGTCACCCGCAACAAGAAAGGCAAGGTCAAACTTCAGGTACCGGAATCCAACACGATCAACACCGTGTTGCGCACCACCGATTTGACCGGACGTCCGCGCCTTCAAGACGTAGGTTTCATGAACACTGGCGTCGCCCACTGGTCCTTCGACCAGGGCATCGGCCGACCCAGCGCCCTGCACCCGGAACTGAACCAGCCCCTGTCCTTCGCGCGGCAATACCTGTCCCAACTCATCGGCGACAGCGCGGGCGTGCTTGATCCGCTCAAGGTCAAGGCCTGCCAGTTGGGTGCCGCCTTCACCGGAGGCCGTTCCGACCCGCTGGTGTTCCCCAGAGAGCAGTTGCAGGCAGACCCCTCAGGCAGCGCTGGCTGCGTCGTCACCGACTACAACACCGGACAGGTGACCGACAAGACGTCGCTGGCTTTCATCCCCACCCAGGAAGCAGCCCAGGCGGAATGGAACAAGACCCAGAATGGGCAGCCCAGCCTGCTCAAGGTGGGCGTGTCCGCCGCCTTCAAGATCCCGTCCTTGCGTAACGTGGAGCTGACGGCGCCCTACTTCCACAACGGGTCGGCGCTGACCCTGCGCCAGGTGCTGGACTTCTATATCCGCACGGGCAATTACACCAACCCGGACCGCGCCGCCGGCGAAATGCCCACTCTGGCGGAAATCCTGGGCGAAGCCCCCAACGTCACCGAGGATCTGCTCGAGTTCCTCAAGAGCTTGACCGACGAGCGTGTGCGCAATGAAGCAGCGCCCTTCGATCATCCGGCGCTAAAAGTGCCCCACGGCCACAAGGGTGACGAGGCCATCGCTTTGGACGAGGACGGCGACGGCATGGCGGACGATGAAATCATGAGCGTTCCCGCCATCGGCAGGAACGGCCGGACCGCCGAAGGACTGGAGCCCATCAAGCCCTTGCAGCAAACCATCGAGGGCAACGACGGAACCCTTTGATGCCCGGCGCTCAGCCCCCTAACCCTCCCCCTCCGGGGGAGGGAATAGGACTGGGAGCCGGCGTAACGCGAGGCCTACGCAACGCTTTACCCCTCCTAGCGAAAGCAGAGGGTGGAAGGCCCCTAATTTCACCCCGGATCAACGGACCTCAGGCCGGACCGGGTAGCAACAAGAGACCAGGCAGGAGCATATCCATGACCAAAAGATCCTCAAACACCATCCTTGCAGCCGCCATCATCGCGACGCTGCCCTCCCTGGCCGCTGCCCACGACGGCCCTCATGGCGGCGTGACCGCGGCAGGGCTGAATTATCAGGAAGTCTATCGAGAGCGGGTGAAAGGCGGCGCTGAAGTGGCCACCAAGAACACCACCCTCGATGGCAACATGAAAGTCGCCGCCTGCCCCGCCGGGGTTGCCTGCGGAATCAGCGAACTCAATGCCTCCACGCCCTGGTCGGTCTACGCCAACGGCGCACTGCTGGCTCAGGGAACCCTGGGCGACGACCCCAAGGCCAAGTTCAGCCCCAAGAAGGGCAAGGCCAATATCAACCTGAGCGCCGGCACGCTCAAGCTCACCTGGGACAAGAAATTCATCAAGTTCAACCTGAAGTGGAGCGGTGACGCGCTGCTGGCCAAGAGTTACATCGACACCGCCCGGGCCAAGCTAACCGTGCCGGGAGGCGCGCAGTTCGACGTGCAGGTGGGCGAGACGCGCGCCCTGTTCGACACCCCCGCCAAGGGCAGCGCCAAGGTGAAAAAGAAAGGCGCCATGCTGCTCTCTGACATTGTCCTATCGGGCAAGGCCAAATCCGCCGGCGACCCCTCCGCCGTGGACCGCGACGGCGACGGCTACACCAACGACGTGGAAGCCTCGCTGGACGCCACCTGCGATTACGACGCCACCCGCAACACCGGCGCGGAAGAGAAGCGCCTGGATGGCATCGACTCCGACTGCGACGGGCGCGATTCGGACCTGCCAGAGGCCCTAGACACATTCCAAGGCATCACCAGCGCTTTCTCCAGCCCCACCGTGCCCTTCAACGAGGGCCAGGGACCGCGCGACTACACCGGTTGGAACAAGACCTTCGAGTACCCGGCCGTGGGCAAGGTATCGTTCTACGACCCCACCACCGGCAACAGCTACAACGACTACACCATGACACCCGAGGAGGATGGCAAAGGCATCTGGCGCGCCTGGACCCATACCGGCAAATGGGGCTATTTCTACGGCAAGGCCGGCGAGACGATCAAGATCACGGCGGAGAAGAATTCCGCGGTGACGGCCCCGGGCAGCCACCCCGCCTTCATCGTCTTCTGGCGCCCCGAGGGCGGGCCCCTCTCATGGGAAGGTACCCAGGACATCGACGTGGGCAAAAAAATGGGGGCCGGTGTGGACATCGTGCCGGCTCACAATGTGCCGCAAAAGGCTGACTGGACCATCACAGCCCTGCCGGAAAAAGCCGACCACGTCATGCCCGAAGGCATCGACACCACCTTTTACCCCTCGCCGAGCAATGGCTACACCCTCTACCACGTGGCTGCGGCCTGGGACAACGACCTCTACGTGCCCACCAACAAGTTCGTGATGCATCCCACCGCCCTGAACGACATCGCCGTCAGCGACGGCGTGCCCGGCAAGG
>CAZREY010000317.1:0-3269 GCA_964599015.1 uncultured Thiobacillus sp. | reverse complement strand
CTGGGCCATGCGCTCGTATTCCTCCAGGCTGGAATAGAGGATTTCCCGGTAGGCCTCGTTGTCCCGGGCGCCGGAGAGGGCCACCTGGGTCTGGGTCATGAGGTTGGAGATGGGGGTGCGCAGTTCATGGGCGATGTCCGAGGAGAAGTCGGACAGGCGGCGGAAGGCATCGTCCAGGCGGGCCAGCATGGCGTTGAAGGCCGCCGCCAGGTCACGCAGTTCCCGGGGCTGGTCCTGGTCGGGCAGGCGCTCCCCCAGGCGCTGGGCGGAGATGCCCGCCGCCAGGCCGGTGACCCGGCGCAGGGGCGCCAGGCCCCGGCGCACGGCGGCCCAGCCCAGGCCGGCGGTGGCCAGGGCCGCCAGGGTCATGGCCAGGGCCAGCATCCAGCGGAAGCCCGCCATGAATGCCTGGTGATGGGCGATGTCCAGCACCACGGCCACGGTCTGCGGGCGCCCGTCGCCGGCGGGCAGGGCCGCCACCTTGCCGCGATAGTCCCGGCCCTGCTGGCGCCATTGCCACAGGCCGCCGGGCAGGCAGCGCACGTCGGCCCCGGCCTGGAGGCAGTCGCGGCCGGACAGCAGGTCCCGGGGAAAGTCCGCGCCGGAGGAGGCGAACCAGATGCGCCCGCCCGCATCCATCACCGCCACCGCCAGGCCGTGGTGGCCCACCAGGGCGTCGTCCAGCTGCTGGGGCAGGTGGTCGAAGGCGGCGGGGGTGTCGGCCCGGGCCAGCAGGTTGCGGATCAGGGCCAGCTTGCCGTCCAGCTCGTGGGCGTCCCCCTCCACGAAATGGGCCTCCACCGCCCGGGCCAGCACGTAGCCGGTCACCAGCAGCACCAGTGCCGCCGCCAGGGCGAACAGCAGGCTGATGCGGGCGGTGAGGGACAGGTTCCTCAAGGGGCGCCGCCCCCGTTTTCCGGCGCCTCATCCCGCTCCGCCTCCAGCACATAGCCCATGCCCCGCACGGTGTGGATGAGCCGCCCCCCCTGGCCCTCGTCCACCTTGAGCCGCAGCCGGCGCACGGCCACGTCGATGACGTTGGTGTCGGAATCGAAATTCATGTCCCACACCTGGGAGGCGATGAGGGAGCGGGACAGCACCTCCCCCTGCCGCCGCATGAAGAGCTCCAGCAGGGCGAGCTCCTTGGCGGTGAGGTCGATGCGCCGTCCGCCCCGGCCGGCGCGGCGCCGCAACAGGTCCAGCTCCAGGTCCGCCACCTTGAGCAGGGTGGGCTCCAGGGCGGCGCGGCCCCGCCGGGCCAGGCTGCGCACACGGGCCAGGAGTTCGGCGAAGGCGAAGGGCTTCACCAGGTAATCGTCCGCCCCCAGTTCCAGTCCCTTCACCCGGTCTTCCACCCGGTCCCTGGCGGTGAGGAACAGCACCGGCGTCTCCAGCCCGGCCCGGCGCATGCCCTCCACCACCTGCCAGCCGGACAGGCCGGGCAGCATCACGTCCAGGATGGCCACGTCGTAGTTGCCGGCGCGGGCCCACTCCAGGCCTTCCCAGCCGTCCCGGGCCAGGTCGGCGACAAAACCGGCCTCGGTGAGGCCCTGCTTCAGGTAGTCGCCGGTCTTGGGCTCGTCTTCGACGATGAGGATCTTCATGGCCGCATCCTGCCATAAGCCTGGAGGACAAGGCATGGATGACAGTTTTGTCATCCGGCTGTCAGCTTGCCGTGGGCGACGCCCGGGCAGCATGGGCCCATCCCAATCACACCGCCCGCGCCGGCGTTTCCCATGAAGCCTTTGCTCGCCGCCCTGGCCCTGTCGCTCACCACCGCCGCGTCGGCCGGTGAATACCAATCCGCCATCGCCGACTACGCCCCCTACCGGGACGGCCCCCTGGCGGACTGGCGCGCGGTCAATGACGAGGTGGGCCGCCTGGGGGGACATGGCGGGCACCTGATGGAAGGCGCAACCGTGGGCCATGACGCCCATGCCGGCCATGGCACGCCGGCCCAGCCTCCTGCCCCGGCCGCCGGCGGCCACATTCACCAGCATCATCACGGAGGCAACGGACAATGAGCCTGCCAGACTTGCGCCTGCCCGCCGCCCTGCTGGGACTGGGCCTGCTGGGGGGCTGCGCCTCCTTCAGCCCCGACGGGGGCCTGGACCGGGTGGCGGAGATTACCCGGGAGCGCATCGACGCGGCTCCCCGCCCCATCCGCGACGAGGCGGATGCGGGCCGGGTGGCGGACGAGGTCCGGCGCCTGCTGGCAGTGCCCCTGACCCCCGACAGCGCGGTGAAGATCGCCGTCCTCAACAACCGTGGCCTGCAGGCCGAGCTGGCCGGCCTGGGCATCGCCGAGGCGGACCGGGTCCAGGCGGGGCGCCTGCGCAATCCCGGCTTCTCCTTCGCCCGCACATCGGGCGGCGGCGAGCGGGAATACGAGCGGGCCTTCCTGTTCGACCTCATGGGCCTGCTCACCCTGTCCACCCGCGGCGATATCGAGGGCCGCCGCTTCCAGCTGGCCCAGCTGCGGGTGGCCGAGCGCACCCTGGAACTGGCCCAGAACGCCCGCCAGGCCTTCTTCGCCGCCGTCGCCGCCCAGGAGGCGGCGAAATACCAGGAGCAGGCGGTGACGGCCGCCCGGGCCGGGGCCGAACTGGCGGCACGCATGGCGGACGTGGGCAACTTCAGCCGCCTGCGCCAGCAACGGGAGCAACTGCTGTACGCCGAGATGGCCGCCGACCTGGCCCGGGCCCGGCAGACGGCCATGACGGAAAGGGAACGACTGGTGCGCGCCCTGGGCCTGGCCGGCCCCCAACGCGCCTTCACCCTGCCCGAGCGCCTGCCGGCACTGCCCGCCGCGCCCCTGGCCGAGGCGGACACCCTGGCCCGGGCCATGGATACGCGCCTGGACCTGCGCATGGCCCGGGTGGAAACGGAGGGGCTGGCCCGGAACCTGGGGCTCACCCGGGCCACAGGCCTGGTGAACGTGCTGGAAGTGGGTTACCTGAACAACAGCGCCACGGGGGAAGCCAACCAGCGGGGCTACGAGATCGAGTTCTCCCTGCCCATCTTCGACTGGGGCGGCGCCCGGGTGGCCAAGGCCGAGGCCCTCTACACCCAGGCCCTGAAGCGGGCAGCCCAGATGGCGGTGAACGCCGAATCGGAGGTGCGCGAGGCCTACCACGCCTACCGCACCGCCCTGGACCTGGCCCGCCATTACCAGGACGAGATCGTGCCCCTGGGGCAGCGCATCTCCGATGAAACCCTGCTGCGCTACAACGGCATGCTCATCGGCGTGTGGGACCTGCTGGCCGACG
>CAZREY010000316.1:0-3269 GCA_964599015.1 uncultured Thiobacillus sp. | reverse complement strand
AGCGCTCGAACAGCAGGGCGTAAGCCAATGGATCCAGGTCGGTGATGCCGATGGAATAGGCCACCAGGGAGCCCGCGCCGGAACCCCGCCCCGGGCCCACGGGCACGCCGTTGTGCTTGCCCCAGTTGATGAAGTCCGCGACGATGAGGAAGTAGCCGGGGAAGCCCATCTGGATGATGGTGTCCAGCTCCAGCTCCAGGCGGGCGCTGTATTCCGGCATCTTCTCGGCCCGCCTGGCCTCGTCCGGATAGAGCACGGCCATGCGCTTCGCCAGGCCTTCCCGGGCAAACTGGCGCAGGTAATCGTCCAGGGGCATGCCGCCGGGAGTGGGGAAGTCCGGCAGCTTGCTCTTGCCCAGTTCCAGGGTCAGGTTGCAGCGGCGGGCGATCTCCACCGAATTCTCCAGGGCCTCGGGCAGGTCGGCGAACAGGGTCGCCATCTCCGCCTGGGTCTTGAAGTAGTCCTCTTCCGTGAAGGCCTTGGGCCGGCGCTTGTCCCCCAGGGTGTAGCCCTCGGCGATGCACACCCGGGCCTCGTGGGCGATGTAGTCCTCTTTCGCGGGGAATTCCACCGGATGGGTGGCTACCACCGGCAGGTCCAGCTCCTCGGCGATGGTCAAGGCGTGGGCCAGATGGACCTCGCACTCCGGACGCCCGTCCCGCTGGACCTCCAGGTAATAGCGCCCGGGGAAACGGGCCGCCCAGGCCCGGGCCAGGCTGCGGGCGGTATCCAGGGATTCGTTCACCAGGGCCTGGCCCACGTCTCCCAGGTGGGCACCCGACAGGGCGATCAGCCCTTCCCCCGCCTCCCCTTCGAACCAGTCCGGCACCAGGATGGCCCGGCCCCGGTGCATGTGGGTGCGGTAGGCCCGGGTCAGCAGTTCGCACAGGTTGCGCCAGCCCGTCTGGTTCTGCACCAGCAGCAGCAGACGGGAAAGCTTGTCCAGGGCATCCGGGTTGGCGATCCACACGTCGCAGCCGGCGATGGGCTTGATGCCCTTCTTGCGGGCGGCGCTGTAGAACTTGATGAGGCCGAAGACGTTGGACAGGTCCGTGAGGGCCAGGGCCGGCATGCCGTCCGCCCGGGCCATCTGCACCGCCCCGTCCACCCGCATCAGGCCGTCCTGGATGGAATATTCGCTGTGCAGGCGGAGGTGGACGTATGTCGGCGTGGTGGGGGCTGCGGTCATGGGCGGGATGGATAAGGCGTGGACGGATTTTAACCCCCTCCCCGCGGGGCTTCACCCCCTTACAGCAACGCCTCCCATTGGGACGCGGAGATCAGGTCCATGAGCAGGCGGGTCCAGAACCCCGCGTTGGGCTCCTTCGTGTGGAGCACTTCCCCTTCCTGCCAGGCCAGAACGGGCCGGCCGTCCTCCGGGCGATAGGCCAGCCTGACCCGGTAGCTGGCCTGGGGGCCCATTTCATGCTCGACGAAGCGGGCCGCCCGTTCCGCCAGGGCCGGGCCGCGGATCAGCAGGCCCGATTCCGTGTTGAGCAGCAGGGAACGGGGATCCAGATTCATGGAGCCGATGTAGACCGTCTCCCGGTCGAACACCATGACCTTGCTGTGGAGGCTGGTGCGGGAAGACCCGCCCGCCAGGCGCCGGAAAAACCGGTGCTGGACCTGGGCGGGCTTCAACTCGTACAACTCGATGCCCCGCAGCACCATGGGCAGTCGGTACTTGGCATAGCCACCGTGCACCACCAGCACGTCGGTGGCGGCCACGGAATTGGTCAGCAGGCGCACCGCCGCCCCCCGGCCGTGGAGGTAGCCCAGCAGGTCCACCCCCACCTGGCCCGGCACGAAATAGGGCGAGGCGATGAGCAGTTCCCTGCGCACCGCCAGCCCCTTGTCCAGCAGGCGAGCCAGGGGCAGTTGGGACAGATGCCCGGCATGATCCACCTTGTGGGGCGGGTCGCTGAGGAATTCGGCCCGGCCCGGCAGCCAGGGACTGATCTCGCCTTCTCCCGGACCATTCAGCGCATCCAGCCCCATGTACTCGAACAGGGTGTCCTGGTCCAGCTCCGCCAGGTTCCGTTCCAGGCCTTCCCGCACCCGGTCCAGCAGGCGCTCCCGCTTGTCCGGCCTGGGAATGGCCTTCACCGATACCGCGTAGGGGCTGTTCCAGTAGCGGTCGAAGGCATGGGACATATCCCCCACCACCAGCCCTGCCGCCAGCACATCCAGGTCGTGGAAGGCCACCGGGCTGTCCGCCTGGAAATATTCATCGCCGATATTGCGGCCGCCGGCGATGGCAAGGAGGTTGTCGGCCACGAACACCTTGTTGTGCATGCGGTGGTTCAACCGCTTGTCGCCGAGGAACTGGGCCGCCCGTCCCAGGGGGTTGTCCCCCCGCACGGAAAATGGATTGAACAGGCGGATCTGGATGTTGGGATGGGCATCCAGGCCGATGATGGCCGCCTCATGCCTGCCCGTGTCCACGTCGTCCAGCAGTACCCGCACCCGCACGCCCCGGTCCGCCGCCCGCAGGATGGCCTGGGCCAGCAGCCGGCCGCTGGTGTCGGCATGGATCAGGTAGTACTGGAGATCCAGGCTCCTGTCCGCCCGCTCAGCCAGGGCCAGCCGGGCCACCAGGGCGGCGCGGCCGGATTGCAGCAGGCGGAACATGGATTCCCCGGGCTCCGGCGCCGGCAGGCTTCCGGCCAGAGCGCCCAGGCGGCTTGCGGGGTCCGGTGCCAGGGCATGGGAAGGCTCCGGGGGTGGCAAAGGGCGCAGCGTGCTGCACCCTACCAGTAGCGTGGCCATCAGCAAGCCCGCAAAGCCGCCAAGCCGATGTCGACACAGGCCGATCAGGTACTGAGGACATTTTATGTGGTGATTTCCCGGGGCACTCACCGAAACCAATCCGGCCATGGCTAGGGCTCGTCCAGGCTGAAAGACCAGATATCCCGGTACGGTTTCTCGAAGCGGCTGAGAATGTCGTAATAAATGCGCACGTTCTCGGCGAAGGCCCGGGCCTCCCCGCCCCTGGCGAAGCCATAGCGCAACGATGCGTTGTACTGGCTGCGGGCCAGCAGCGGCAGGGTGGCCTTCATGTCGCGCCAGTCGTCCGGGTTGCGACCCAGCGTGCGTGCCAGGCGGCGGGCATCCTCCAGATGGCCGGGACCGATGTTGTAGGCAGCCAGGGCCAGCCAGATGCGGTCCGGCTCGGGGATCTGCTCCGGCAGATCGTCCTTCAGCATGTTGATGTAGCGGGCCCCGCCCAGAATGCTTTCCCGGGGATCGAGCCGGTTCTTCACACCCAG
>CAZREY010000315.1:0-3284 GCA_964599015.1 uncultured Thiobacillus sp. | reverse complement strand
CGCCTGTACAAAAAGAACCACATCCCCGGCGCACGCTATGTCCACCTGGATGAGGATCTGTCCGCGCCCATCACGGACAGCACCGGCCGGCATCCCCTCCCCGACCCCGAAGTCTTCGCCAGGAAGCTCTGCGGCTGGGGCGTGGGCATCAACAAGCAGGTAGTGGTTTACGACGACAGCTTCGGCTCCATGGCGGTGCGCATGTGGTGGATGTTGCGCTGGCTGGGCCACCCCGCCACGGCCCTGCT
Organism: uncultured Thiobacillus sp.; assembly: GCA_964599015.1. Classification (GTDB taxonomy): domain Bacteria; phylum Pseudomonadota; class Gammaproteobacteria; order Burkholderiales; family Thiobacillaceae; genus PFJX01. The sequence goes on along the minus strand of CAZREY010000315.1, from coordinate 3,036 downwards.
GGACGGGGGCTTCCCCAAGTGGCAACGGGAGCAACGCCCCCTCACCGCCCTCCTGCCGGACCTGCACAAGGGCAATTGCGCCTGCCTGCCGGAACCCTCCCAAATCGCGAACGTGGAAGATGTCCTGCGCGCTAGCCAGAACGGCGACGCGCTGATCATCGACGCTCGCCCGGAGCGCCGCTTCACCGGCGAATTCGAGCCCCTGGACCCGGTGGCCGGCCACATCCCCGGCAGCATCAACTGGTCCTTCGAGGAAAACCTGGACATCGACGGCACCTTCATGCCCCCCGAGGCCCTGCGGGAGAACTACCAGGCCCTGCTTAAGGGCCGCGCACCCTGGCAGGTGATCCACACCTGTGGCTCGGGCGTCACCGCCTGCCACAACCTGCTGGCCATGGAAGTCGCCGGCCTGCCTGGCTCCCGCCTCTATCCCGGTTCCTGGAGCGAGTGGATCCGCGACCCTTCCCGACCCATCGCCCTGGGAGAAGCCTGACATGGTCAAACCCGTACGCGTACGCACCACGTGGTTCAAGAAGGAAGGCGAGCGCCCAAGCGAGGAAGTGGCCAGCGTGCTGGCCTCCACCGTCTGGCGCCTGGCGGACAAGGCCGTGGACAACCTTTCCAAGGCCGACTACGACATCGTCACGCCCCAGCGCGGCTTCCGCATCATCGCCGAACTGGCCTGTTTCCTGGTCCACTACACGGACCGCCTGGTCTACGGCCGCGTGGAAGAAGAAAAGCGGGCGGACATCGTCACCGCCACGGGCCTGCGCGTGGCCGAGATCATGGAAGACAACATCCTGGATTTCACCGGCGGCCAGAAGGACCCGGAATACGACTACAGGCAGGGATTCATCGACCTCCTCAACACGCGCATGACGGACTACTCGGCCTTCGAGTTCCCCGTGGACAAGGCCAGCTTCCAGGCCCTGCGCTTCCTGTCCCTGCAGATCCGGGACGTAATGGAAAGCAGCGACAAAAGCTGGATCCAGGACCAGCTCATGGACATCGAGGTCCCCGAGATGATGGGCACGATCAAGAAGAGCGTGGATGGCTTCTATCCCCCGCCGACGATCGTGTAGGACGACTAACTACCCTTAATACAGTTTTAAGATTCGATCTAGACAATCCTGTCCAGATCCCCTACCGTCCACCCGCATGAGAAACCGCCTCGGCCGTCGCTTTGGCCGATTCTTCCTGGTGCTGTTCGTCTGGCTGCAATGCCTGGCGCCGCTGCTGCATGCCCACGCGGGTGGCATGCATCACTTCGGCCTGCACCTACCCGGGGACGCAGGCCTGATGGCGCCCCTCCCGCCTACCTGGGCGTCGCCCGACCACCATAGCGACGACATGCACGCCATCGGCATCAGCCAGGGCAACAGGGTCGACCCCACGTTGCAGGCCATCGCCGATCCGCCTGTCGCGCTTGCGCCCCTGCGGCTGAGCGTCTCCCCCGTGCAGCCCATCCTGGCCGCACTCACCCCCCCCTCCCTGCCCCCCGCCCTCTCCCGGCTGCTCCCCCTGCCCGGCGCCCCGCCCGCTCGCTGACCATCCCACGCAGGCACTTTCCCGCCTGCACAAGCACAACAAGCTGTCTACGCTGATTTCAGTGTTACCCACCGAGAGGATGTCATGTCGCGTGTATTGCTCGGCGCCCTTGCCGTTTCCCTGTGTCTCCCCGCCTGGGCAGGCCATGCCCTGGTTTCCGTCAGTCCCGCCCAGCGGGCCGCACTGCGCATCGCCACTGCGCCCCTCTCCGCCCATGGCGGCGCCGTGACCGTAGACCTCCCCGCAACGGTGCGCGTGCCGCCTGCGCAGGAGCGCATCGTCGCAGCCCCGGTCGCTGGCCTGATCACCAGCGTGAAGACGGCCGTGGGCGACCCCGTGCGGGCCGGCCAGGCCCTGGCGGTGCTGCGCAGCGACCAGTTGACCATGGGGCAGCGGGAGACCACGCAGGCTGCCGTGCAGATGCGCCTGGCCGAGGAATCGGTGCGGCGCGACGAGGCCCTGTACAAGGAGGGCATCATCCCCGAATCGCGCCTGCAGGCGGCCCGTGCAAACCTGGCGCAGACCCGTGCTGCGCTGCAGGAACGACGCGCCTGGATGCGTCTCTCCGGCCTTTCGCAGGCGGACATCCAGGCGGTAGAACGCGGCGACAAGCTAGTCGACAGTGTCGCCCTCGCCTCCCCCATCGACGGTGTGGTGGTGGAGCAAACCGCCTTGGCGGGCAGCCGGGCGGAACCCGCCATGCCGCTGTTCCGCGTCGCCCGCCTGTCGCCGCTGTGGCTGGAAATCCAGGCCCCCGCCGAGGTGGCGGCCCAGGTGCGCAAGGGCCAGAAGGTGCACCTGCGCGACAGCCTGGCGGCGGGCGAGGTAGTCTCCGTTGGCCGTGCTGTCGACGCGGCGCAAACCGTCAACATCCGTGCCCGCGTCAACAACCCGGGCGAACTGCTGCGCCTGAACCAGAGCGTCATGGCGCGCCTGGAAGGGGTGTCAGGCGCCAAGCAGTGGCGCGTGCCCGTCCGCGCCATCGCCCGCCACCAGGGCCAGGGTTATGTGTTCGTGGAGATGCCCGCTGGCTTCGAACCCGTTCCGGTCAAGGTCCTGTCCCAGACCGCACAGGACGCGGCGGTGGACGCACCCTTCAGTGGTGGCGAGCGCATCGCCGTGGAGGGCGTGGCGGCACTGAAGGCATCCTGGCAGGGTATGGGCGGGAGTGAGTAAATGCTGGCCCGCCTCACCGAATTCTCCCTGACCCAGCGCCTGCTGACCCTGGGCTTGGTACTGCTGCTCGCCGCCGCGGGCATCCAGGCCTGGCGGGCGCTGCCCATCGACGCCTTCCCGGACGTCTCCACCACCCAGGTGAAGCTCATCCTCAAGGCCCCCGGCATGACCCCGGAGGAAGTGGAGAAGCGCATCGCCGCGCCCATCGAGACCGAGATGCTGGGCATCCCCAAGCAGCGCATCCTGCGTTCCGTCTCGAAATATGGGCTGACGGACATCACCATCGACTTCGAGGACGGCACCGACATCTAC
>CAZREY010000314.1:2374-3287 GCA_964599015.1 uncultured Thiobacillus sp. | reverse complement strand
CCGGTCCCCAGGGCGCTCCACTTGATGGCCAGGGGCGTGGTGGACCAGATGACGATGACGGTGAGATAGGCGATGGGCACGGACATGATGGCTTCAGTTCATGAGGTTCAAATGGTTCAACCGGGCAAGGCGCCGGGTATCGGACGGTTGCGTTGAATAAATAAAAAGGCCGCGGACTTTGCGGGTCCGCGGCCTTGGTTGTGTTGGGCTGAGGTCTGTCAGTTCATCGCTTGCTCAAGCAACACGCCCGCCACGGGCCCAGGGGACATTCGCCATGCGCGCGGGGCACGGCGAAGGGCTTTATTGGGCAGGGGCAGGGGGTGAAAACGCATGGCCGGATTCTCGGAGGGGCTGGGATGGCCTGTCAATGGCGGGGCGGGAAATCAGCGCGGCAGCTTGGCCAGCCAGTCCTGGCCCAGTTTCCTGGCCTGGGTGATCTGCTCGGGTTGCAGTTCCTTGGACAGGCTGTTGAGCATGTCACCCGCCAGGTTATGGCCGCTCTGCTTGGCCAGTTCGAACCAGGCGTAGGCCTGCACCGGGTCCTTCGCCACGCTGATGCCTTTCTTGTACATGTCGGCCAGGGCGAAATAGGCGTCGGGAACGCCCTGCTTGGCGGCATTCATGTACCAGTTGAAGGCGGTATCCACGTTGGGCTCGGTGCCCTGCCCCTGTTCCGTCATGATGCCCATCATGTACTGGGACAGGCCGTGGCCCTGCTCGGCATAGGTCTTGAACAGGTTGAGGGCCTTGGGATAGTCCACGCAACTGTAGGCCTGGAGGGCCTTGTCATAGCCGTCGTGGGCCAGGGCGGAGGAGGAAGCGAACAAGGGGACGGACAGTAACAGGGCAGCAGCGGCGCGGATGATGTTATGCATGGTCTTCCTCCTTCATGGGGAGGGCTATTTTGTACAGT
>CAZREY010000314.1:2158-2364 GCA_964599015.1 uncultured Thiobacillus sp. | reverse complement strand
GAAAAATTCAGCAAGCTCAATCCACCCCCGCCTTCCCCGGATTGAGTCCGATGTGGAAGGTGGACAGGCAATCTTCCCGGGCGGTGTCCATGAGTTGGCCGCGCTTCGGCATGGCCCCCACCCGGGCCCTCGGCTCAGCCCATGAAATCCGGGGAAATCAGGCCAGGAACAGCTTGTAGGCCGGGTTGCGGCTTTCGTTCCAGTAG
>CAZREY010000314.1:0-2109 GCA_964599015.1 uncultured Thiobacillus sp. | reverse complement strand
TTTCTGGAAGGCCGTCTTGTCCTTCGGGGGCACCTGGATGCCCACCAGCACCCGGCCGTAGTCGGCGCCATGGTTGCGGTAGTGGAACAGACTGATGTTCCAGGCGTGGCTCATGCTGTTGAGGAACTTCATCAGGGCGCCGGGCCGTTCCGGGAACTCGAAGCGGTAGAGCACCTCGTTCTCCGCCTGGGGCGCGCGGCCGCCCACCAGATGGCGGATGTGGAGCTTGGCCATCTCGTTGTCGCTCAGGTCCAGCACCGGCAGGTCGTGCTTGAGCAGGGCGTCGATGAGCTTTTCCACCTCTGGCCGGTTGTGCACCTGGATGCCCACGTACACATGGGCCACGGACGGGTCGTCGTAGCGGTAGTTGAACTCGGTGATGACCCGGCCGCCGATGAGGGAACAGAACTTCTTGAAGCTGCCCGGTTTTTCCGGGATGGACACCGCCAGCACCGCCTCCCGCTTCTCGCCCAGTTCCGCCCGTTCCGCCACGAAGCGCAGGCGGTCGAAGTTCATGTTGGCGCCGGAGGCGATGGCCACGAGATTTTTGTTCTTCGCCTTCTCCCGGGCAGCCCACACCTTCAGGCCCGCCACCCCCAGGGCCCCGGCGGGCTCCAGGATGGAGCGGGTATCCTCGAACACGTCCTTGATGGCGGCGCAGATGGCGTCGTTGCTGACGCGGATCACCTCGTCCACATACTGCTGGCACAGGCGGAAGGTCTCCTCCCCCACCTGCTTCACCGCCACGCCATCGGCGAAGATGCCCACCTGGGGCAGGATGATGCGCTCCTTCTTGCACAGGGAGCGGGCCATGGCGTCGGCGTCCTCCGGCTCCACGCCGATGACCCGAATCTCCGGCCGCAGGCGTTTCAGGTACACGCCGATGCCGGCGATGAGGCCGCCGCCGCCCACGGGCACGAACACCGCGTCGATGGGGGCCCGGGACTGGCGCATGAGCTCCATGCCGATGGTGCCCTGGCCGGCGATGACCTCCGGGTCGTCGTAGGGGTGCACGAAGGTCATCTTCGCTTCCTTGGCGATGCCCTTGGCGTGGTGGTAGGCATCGTCGTAGGAGTCGCCGAACAGCACCACGTCGGCGCCCCGCTTGGCCACCGCGTCCACCTTGATCTGGGGCGTGGTGGCGGGCATGACGATGATGGCCTGGCAGCCCAGCACCTGGGCCGCCAGGGCCACCCCCTGGGCATGGTTGCCGGCACTGGCCGCCACCACGCCCCGCTTGAGCTGGGCGCGGGTCAGGCCGGCCATCTTGTTGTAGGCCCCCCGCAGCTTGAAGGAGAACACGGGCTGCATGTCCTCCCGCTTGAGCAGGACCCGGTTGCCCACGCGGCGGGACAGGTTGGAGGCCTCGTCCAGGGGAGTTTCGTGGGCCACGTCGTAGACGCGGGCCAGGAGGATGCGCTCAAGATAGTCGGTCATCGCGGTGCGGTTTGAACAGGCATGAGAAGGCCGTTATTCTCACGGGGTTAACCCCAAACGACCAAGAGAAAACGATCATGATGAGCCAAGACGAAATGAAGCAGGCCACGGCCCGCGCCGCCCTCGAATACGTGCCCGCCGGCATCATCGGCGTGGGGACCGGCTCCACCGCCAACTTCTTCATCGACGCCCTGGCGGACATCAAGGGCCGCATCGACGGCGCCGTGGCCTCTTCCGTGGCCACCGCCGAGCGCCTGAAGAAGCACGGCATCAACGTCATCGACCTGAACGAGGCGGGCGAGATGGAGGTGTACGTGGACGGCGCCGACGAGATCACCCGCCACATGGCCATGATTAAGGGCGGCGGCGGCGCCCTGACCCGGGAGAAGATCGTGGCCGCCTGCGCCAAGAAGTTCGTCTGCATCGCCGACCAGAGCAAGCTGGTGGACGTGCTGGGCAAGTTCCCCCTGCCGGTGGAAGTCATCCCCATGGCCCGTTCCTACGTGGCCCGCCAGCTGGTGAAGCTGGGTGGCAGCCCGGTGCTGCGCACGGGCTTCACCACCGACAACGGCAACGTGATCCTGGACGTGCACAACCTGAACATCCTGGACCCGGTGGCCATGGAAACCGAGATCAACCAGATCGTCGGCGTCGTCACCGTAGGCCTGTTCG
>CAZREY010000313.1:0-3290 GCA_964599015.1 uncultured Thiobacillus sp. | reverse complement strand
GGAGAGGGTCGGCGACGCATGACGTCCTGATACATCGCTTCAAGCACTGCCTCGGTTTCACCCAGCACCTGGTTATTCCAATAACGCAGGACATGGATCCCCTGCTCTTCCAGGAACCTGGTCCGGTCCTGGTCATAAACTTGTTGTTCTGCGTGCTGGCCACCATCCAGTTCGATGGCCAGTTTCAACTCGTCGCAGTAGAAATCCAGGATGTAGCGGCCGACCGGGTGCTGGCGGCGGAACTTCAAACCCAGGAAGCGCTTGGCGCGTAACACCTCCCACAGAAGATGCTCAGCATCCGTCTGGTGGCTGCGTAGCTCGCGGGTATAAGCCAGGATGTCTTGGGGGAGGGGTTTCGCCAATGCTGGACGCTGGCCCTCTCCCCCAACCCCTCCCCCGCTTGCGGGGGAGGGGAGCGAACCCTCGCCCGCAGGCGGGAGAGGGTGGCGCGCAGCGCCGGGAGAGGGGGACGCCGCGTACGGGTCCGGATGCCTGTCCACCCGGCCGGGGGTGTCCATGGCCAGGGAGTCCAGTTCGTGCCATTCCTCCGAGGGCTTCCAGCCGTGGGGGACCATGAAGGCGGTGCCGCGCAGGTCGCGGATGTCGCTGATCTGCTCGCCGGCGGCCAGGCGGTGGGTGAGGTCCACCAGGGCCCGCTCGGCGTTGCCGAACAGGAGCATGTCGGCCTTGGAATCCTGCACCACCGAGCGGCGCACCTTGTCGGACCAGTAGTCGTAATGGGCGATGCGGCGCAGGCTGCCTTCGATGCCGCCGATGACCACGGGCACGTCCTTGAAGGCCTCACGGCAGCGCTGGGCGTAGACGGTGAGGGCCCTGTCCGGGCGCTTGTGGGGTTCGGCGTTGGGGGTGTAGGCGTCGTCGGAGCGGATCTTCCGGTCCGAGGTGTAGCGGTTGACCATGGAATCCATGTTGCCCGCGGTGACGCCGAAGTAGAGATTGGGGCGCCCCAGCACGCGGAAGGGGTCGGCGGATTTCCAGTCCGGCTGGGCAATGATGCCCACGCGGAAGCCCTGGGCCTCCAGCAGGCGGCCGATGAGGGCCATGCCGAAGCTGGGGTGGTCGATGTAGGCGTCGCCGGTCACCAGGATGACGTCGCAGCTGTCCCAGCCCAGCTGCTCTATCTCTTTCCGGGACATGGGCAGGAAGGGGGCGACGCCGAAGCGCTTGGCCCAGTAGGGGCGGTAGGACGGGAGGGGCTTCGTGGCTTTTGCGGACTGCATGAACGGCTGGTGACAGGGGAAGGTGGTCAGGCGGGTTGGCAGGATATCAGGCAGACCGGTCCAGGCCCATTTGGTTGCCTGGACGGGCACATAAAAGCCTGGCGGTTGGGGCATCCTTGCCCAGGGGGGATAATTACGGCCATCCCCAACCCGAAAGCGACAGCACATGAAAGAGATGGCGAAAAACATGGCTGAATACTTTGGGCTGGCCTTCCTGGCCGAGCCCTGGGTACTGCAAGTGCTCATCGTGGTCACCGTGGTGGTGGCCATCAACCTGTTCGTGGGCTTCGTGCTGCGTAGGGCGGAAAAGATCGCCCTGGGCACCACCAATGTGTGGGACGACGCCCTCATCCGCGCCGCCCGTCGGCCCCTGGGGGTGGCATTGTGGATCATCGGCCTGGCCTATGCCGCCGACCTGGCCCGGGTGGAAGCCGGCGCCCAGGTGTTCGAGTTCACCAAGGTCATCCGCGACGTGGGCGTGGTGGCCTGCCTGGCCTGGTTCCTGGTGCGCCTGATCCGCAACGTCTCCCTCAACGTCATCCACAGCCAGGAAGAACGAGGCGAGACGGTGGACCACACCACCGTGGATGCCATCAGCAAGCTGGCGCGCATCACGGTGCTGGTGGTTTCCGGGCTGGTGATCATGCAGAACCTGGGCTTCAGCGTGACCGGCCTGCTCACCTTCGGCGGCATCGGCGGCATTGCCGTGGGTTTCGCCGCCAAGGACATGCTGGCCAACTTCTTCGGCGGCCTCACCATCTACCTGGACCGGCCCTTCGCCGTGGGGGAATGGATCCGCTCGCCGGACAAGGAGATCGAGGGCACGGTGGAATACATCGGCTGGCGCCACACCCGGGTGCGGGCCTTCAACAAGAACCCCATCTACGTGCCCAACGCCCTGTTCACCAACATTGTGGTGGAAAACCCCACCCGCATGACCAACCGGCGCATCAAGGAGACCATCGGCATCCGTTACGGCGACGTGGCGAAGATGGCGCCCATCGTCGCGGACGTGCGCGCCATGCTGGAGAACCACCCGGAGATCGACACCAGCCAGACCCTCATCGTCAACTTCAACACCTTCGGGCCTTCCTCCCTGGATTTCTTCATCTACACCTTCACCAAGACCAAGGAGTGGGTGCGCTACCACGAGATCAAGCAGGACGTGCTGTTGAAGGTGGCGGACATCATCGCCCGGCACGGCGCCGAGATCGCCTTTCCCACCCGCACCCTGCACATGGCGGAGCCGGGCCGTCCGGCCTCAAGTTAGCGCCGGCGTTGCCGATATCGCGGCAACAAGCACACCCGGGGACCCCATGTCACTTCCGCTTGAACGCGAGGAAATCCAGCGCCAGACCGAGGAACTGGAAGTCATCATCGCCGCCCACCTGGCATGGTTCAAGCACATCAACCGGGCCCTGGTGTATGGCCAGTCCGTGCAGCCGGTGGATTTGGCCGAGGATGCCTACCTGCGCTCCCCTTTCGGCCAGTGGTACTACGGCCAGACCCCCCACCCCCTGGAGGAAAGCCCGGACTTCGATGAACTGGGGGCCTTGCAGCAGGCCATGCACGCCGCCGCCAGGGCCGCCCTGCGGGATGCGGTGGAGGGACGCCAGCCCCGTCCGGAGGCCTATGACCGCTGCATCGATCTGGCCCTGCGGCTCAACACCAGCCTGCGCCGCATGCAGCTGGAGATCATCGGCGAGTTGCTCAGCACCGACAGCCTCACCGGCTGCGCGTCCCGCCGGGGCATGCTGGCCAAGCTGCGGGAGGAACAGGAACGCTCCATGCGCATCCAGCGCCCCTGCTGCGTGTGCCTGCTGGATTTCGACCGCTTCAAAAAGGTCAACGACGAACTGGGCCACCCGGCCGGGGACGCGGTGCTGCGCCAGGGCATGAAGTTCGTGGCCAGCGCCCTGCGCAAGTACGACTCGGTGTACCGCTACGGCGGCGAGGAATTCCTCCTCTGCCTGCCCGGCACGCCCCTGAAGGACGCGGCCCTGGTGGTGGAGCGCATCCGCGAGGGCCTGGAACGGCTGCCCATCCGCC
>CAZREY010000312.1:0-3290 GCA_964599015.1 uncultured Thiobacillus sp. | reverse complement strand
GGCGTGAAGATCACCGAGCCGGCGGTGGACCTGGCGGTGGCCATGGCGGTGGTGTCCTCCCTGCGCGCCAAGCCCATCCCCCACAAGCTGGCGGTGTTCGGCGAGGTGGGCCTGGCGGGGGAGATCCGCCCCGTGCAGCGGGGCCAGGAGAGGCTGAAGGAGGCGGCCAAGCTGGGCTTCACCCAGGCCCTGTGTCCCCGGGCCAACCTGCCCAAGGGCAAGATCCCCGGCATGGAGGTGAAGGGGGTGGGGAGCCTGGCCGAGGCCTTGGATTTTTTCCGCGGCCTCTAGATATAAATATTAGAGACAACTAATATACGGACATTAAGGATCGCGAAGTCCGGATTAAAGGGCGCGCGCGTTGCACACCATCACATCAAAGAGGAGACGACCATGTGGAAAGTATTGGCTGGCGTGGTAGCAGGTCTGCTGGTGGCCGTGGGCGCGGCCTTCAGCATGATGGACAAGCTGATGTTCAAGGAAACCCCCAGCCCCTTTGGCCTGGAGGAGACGGTGGCCCGCATCCAGCACAACATCCAGGGCGCCGGCAACGGCTGGGCCCTGTCCGGCCTGCGCAACCCGGCCAAGGCGGTGCAGCAGGACGGCGGCAACGTGCTGCCGGTGCTGATGATCGAGGCGTGCAGCACCAAGTATTCCAAGCCCATCCTCAAGGAGGACACGGTGCGCTTCCTGTCCATCCTCATGCCCTGCAAGATTTCCGTGTACAAGAAGCAGGACGGCAAGGTCTACATCGGCACCATGAACGCCGGCCTCATGGGCAAGATGTTCGGTCCCCTGGTGGGCGACGTCATGGGCCAGGTGGCGGCGGACCAGAAGAAGTTCCTCCAGTTCGACCCCAACACCCCCGCGCCCCAGATGATCCTGCCCAGCGCCCCGGCGGCCGGTGCCCAGGGTGGCGGTGGCGGTGGCGGCGGTTGCTGAGTCGCGTGTCCACGAATCGCTGAACGGGAGACACTCATGATCCAATTCCTACGCGGCGCCCTGCTGGCGTCCCTGGCCCTGGCAATAACGGCCACGGCCTCCACCGATCCCCAGCCCGCGGCCCCGGCTGCCCCGTCCGCCAGGCAGGCCTCCACCTCCACGGCGGACCACGGCCGCTTCAAGGCCCTGCAACAGGCATTCAAGTCCGGCCCCGAAGTCACCCAGGCCTGCCTCGCCTGCCACACCGAGGCGGCCAAGCAGGTGCACAAGAGCAAGCACTGGACCTGGGAATTCCTCAACCCCGCCACGGGCCAGCGCCTGGGCAAGAAGCACGTCATCAACAACTTCTGCACCGCCGTGCCCTCCAACTACGAGTTCTGCACCGCCTGCCACGTGGGTTACGGCTGGAAGGACCAGCATTTCGACTTTGCCGCCCAGGAGAACGTGGACTGCCTGGTGTGCCACGACACCACCGGCACCTACCGCAAGATCCCCGGCCTGGCAGGCCACCCCACCTACAAGGACATGGAGTACCCGCCCAAGTCCGGCAAGATCGTGAAGGCCCCGGACCTGGGTGACGTGGCCCGCAAGGTGGGCAAGACCAGCCGCGCCAACTGCGGCGCCTGCCACTTCTACGGCGGCGGCGGCGACGCGGTGAAGCACGGCGACCTGGACAGCTCCCTGAAGAACCCGGGCAGGTACCTGGACGTGCACATGGACAAGGACGGCCTCAACTTCAGTTGCGGCGAATGCCACAAGACCACGGGCCACGACGTGCCCGGCGGCCGCTACGCCGTTACGGTGACGGAAAAGGAAGGCGCCCACATGCGGGGCAAGAAGGACGCCAACCCCGCCTCCTGCCAGGCCTGCCACGGCGGCGCGCCCCACAAGGGTGCCAAGGGGGACCGCCTCAACAGCCACGCCAACAAGCTGGCCTGCCAGACCTGCCACATCCCCGAGTTCGCCCGGGCCCAGCCCACGAAGATGATGTGGGACTGGTCCACCGCCGGGCGGATGGACAAGGACGGCAAGCCCTTCAAGCTCAAGGACCCCGCCGGCCACGACGCCTACGACAGCAAGAAGGGCGACTTCCGCTACGAGTCCAACGTCATCCCGGAATACATCTGGTTCAACGGCCAGGTGGACTACACCCTGCGGGAGACCAAGCTGGACCCCGCCAAGGTGGTGGAGATCAACCACTTCAACGGCGGGCCCGACGACGGCAAGTCCAAGATCTGGCCCATCAAGCGCTTCGTGGGCAAGCAGCCCTACGACGTGGGCAACAACCAGTTGCTGGTGTTCAACACCTACGGCCAGAACGACACCGCCTTCTGGACCAACTTCAACTGGGACAAGGCCATCGAGTTCGGCATGAAGGAGATCGGTGCCCAGTACAGCGGCAAGTACGCCTTCGTCAGCACCGAGATGTCCTGGCCCATCACCCACATGGTGGCGCCCAAGGAAGACGCCCTGGCCTGCAAGCAGTGCCATACCGCACCCGGCCGCCTGGACAAGGTGCCCGGCGTCTACCTGCCCGGCCGCCATGGCAACAAGCTGCTGGACACCGCCGGCTGGGGCCTGGCCGGCCTCACCCTGCTGGGCGTGCTGGGCCACGGCGCCGGCCGCATCTTCGCCAGCCGCAAGGCCAAGCCCGGTCACGGCCATCACGGATAAGGAACAGGAGCATTCCCATGAGCGAACGCATCTACATCTTCAAGGGCTTCGAGCGCTTCTGGCACTGGGCCCAGGCCGGCCTGATCATTTTCATGCTGATCACCGGCTTCGAGGTCCACGGCTCCTATTCCCTGCTGGGCTTCGAGCGGGCGGTGAACGCCCACACCATCGCCGCCTGGACCCTGGTGGGGCTGTGGTGCTTCGCCATCTTCTGGCACTTCACCACCGGCGAATGGCGGCAATACATCCCCACCTTCGACAAGGTGACGGACATGATCAAGTTCTACGCCATCGGCATCTTCACCCAGGCCCCCCACCCCTACAAGGTGAACCCCCAGCGCAAGCACAATCCCCTGCAGCGCCTCGCCTACCTGGGCATCCTGGCGGTGGCCGGCCCCCTCATCTGGATCACGGGCTGGTTCTACATCTTCTATGACAAGTGGACCGAATGGGGCTGGGACCAATTCCTGTCCCTGGAATGGGTGGCCTTCTTCCACACCGTGGGGGCCTTCGTGTTCCTGGTGTTCGTCATCGCCCACGTGTACCTCACCACCACCGGCCACACCCCCACGGCCCACATCAAGGCCATGATCACCGGCTGGGAGGAAGTGGATTAAGGGCAACATCCCCCTCCCCGCCGGGGGAGGGGGTTATCTCCCCTGGCCCAGCAAATC
>CAZREY010000311.1:0-3295 GCA_964599015.1 uncultured Thiobacillus sp. | reverse complement strand
GCAAGGGCCAGGCCCGGGTGGACAGCCGGGCGGGGCTGGCGGACGCCTTCGCGCGACTGGGCCGGGTGCCCTGTCTGCTGGAAGGCTTCCTGCCCCTGGAACGGGAGGTTTCCGTGGTGCTGGCGCGCAATGCCCGGGACGAGATCGCCTTCTTCCCCGTGGCCGAGAACCAGCACCGACGTGGCATCCTGGACATCAGCATCGTTCCCGCCCGGATCGATGAGGGCCTGGCGGAACGTGCCCGGGACATGGCCGCCCACCTGGCCCGGGAACTGGACTACGTGGGCGTCATGGCGGTGGAATTCTTCGTGCTCGAGGACGGGCGCGTCGTCTTCAACGAGATGGCGCCCCGGCCCCACAACAGCGGCCACTACACCCTGGACGCCTGCGCCACGGACCAATTCCAGCAGCAGGTGCGGGCCCTGTGCGACCTGCCCCTGGGGGATGCCCGCCTGCTCTCGCCCGTGGTCATGGTCAACCTGCTGGGGGACGTATGGACCCCCGAGCCCCGCTGGGATGAACTGCTGAAGCACCCCGGCGTGCAACTGCACCTGTACGGCAAGGCCGAGGCCCGGCCGGGCCGCAAGATGGGCCACTACAACTGCCTGGCCCCCAGCGTGGAAGAGGCCCTGGCCCTGGCCCTGGAGACCCGGGCCGTCCTGGGCATCGGCTAGGTCTTCCTCAGGAAGCCAGCCTCATTTCCATGGGCATGCCCTTGTCGTCCTCGGTGCGGATGCGCGCCGGCAGCCACCCCCGTTCCGGCGCCAGCCATACATCCAGGTAGTCCTCGTCGGCACGGCTGCCCCTGACGTGCAGCGTATCCACCCCGCGATTGCCCACCCGCAGGCGTTCCCGTCCCACCACCTGGAACTGGTAGTGTTTCAAATAACGGCCGTTGGTCACCGGCATCTGCCAGGCCGCCGTGTTTTCCGCCACGGTCAGGGCCAGGTGGAAGGGGAAGCTCAGCACGTCCTGGGTCCCATGGACCAGGGGTTCGGAGCCCCGGGACATGATGAGCTGACTGCTCCCCCAGTCGAAACGGGCCGAGCCCTTGGGCTTCCCCTTCTTGGTATGGGTAAACTGCTCCGGCATCAGTCCCTGGCCACCGATGCGCCCCGCGCTGGTCTGGACGATGCGCCCGCCCAGGAGCAGGGTGGCCACGCCCTGGGCCTCCGCAACGCTTTCCAGACGGTAGCGTTCTCCGTCGATCCGCCAGGTGTACACGGCCTGCCCCAGCTTGAATCCGTCCTTGCCCGCCAGCACGTCATAGACCAGGCGGGCCTGGGCTGGCAAGGAACGCGGGGACACGGCGGACTGGCCGGAAGCGGTCTGTGCGGCCTGCGCTTCGATGCCCCAAGTCCATGCCAGCATGCCTGTCATCAACAGGCCCGCCAGGGCCAGGCGCAAGGTCTTGTTCATTCCTCAGTCCCGGGGTGAGATCAATGCCTCATCAACGTGTTCCACCGCGTCGCGGATGACCACGATGCCATCACCGCGCCATTCCACCCGGCCGGCGGCGATCCAGGCCACGGCCCGGGGGAAGATGCGGTGTTCCTGGCGCAATACCCGGGCCCCCAGGCTGGCGGGGGTATCGCCCGCCAGCACCGGCACGGCGGCCTGGACGATGATGGGTCCCACGTCCACCTCCGGCGTCACGTAGTGCACCGTGCAGCCGTGCAGCTTGACCCCCGCCTGGAGGGCCCGCGCATGGGTATGCAGGCCGGGGAAGGCCGGCAGCAGGGCGGGATGGATGTTGATCATGCGGCCCTGGTAGCGGCGCACGAAGTCGTCGGTGAGCACCCGCATGAAGCCCGCCAGGATCACCAGGTCGGGCCCGTGGCGGTCGATCTCGGCGGCCAGGGCGGCGTCGAAGGCGGCCCGGTCGGAATAGGCCTTGTGATCCACCACCGCCGTGGCCACGCCGCGCCCGGCGGCGAAGGCCAGGCCGGCCGCGTCCGGGCGATTGCTGATGACGCAGGCGAACTCCACGGCCAGGTTCGCCTCCAGCAGGGCCTGCATGTTGCTGCCCCGGCCGGAGATGAGGATGACCGCCTTCATCAAAGGATGATGGTCTGGTCCTGGCCTGCCTGCCGCGCCCGGATCTCGCCCAGGCGGTACACCGTCTCCCCCTGGCTGGCGAGAAACTGCACGGCCGCCTCCGCATCGTCAGCGGCGACGATGACCACCATGCCGATGCCGCAGTTGAAGGTGCGGTGCATCTCGGACAGGGCCACGTTGCCGCCCTGCCGCAGCCACTGGAACACCGCCGGCCAGGCCCAGGACTGGGCGTCGATGACCGCCGTGCAATCGTCGGGCAGCACCCGGGGCACGTTGCCGGTGATGCCGCCGCCGGTGATATGGGCCATGCCCTTCACGGTGAGCTGCTTCATCAGGGCCAGCAGGGGCTTCACGTAGATGCGGGTGGGTTCCAGCAGCACCTCCCCCAGGGGACGTCCATGGAAGTCGCTGGCCAGATCGGCGCCGGTCACCTCCACGATCTTGCGCACCAGGGAGTAGCCGTTGGAATGGGGGCCGCTGGAGCCCAGGCCCAGCACCGCGTCGCCGGGCCGGATGTCGCGCCCGGAGATCAGCTGCGACTTCTCCGCCACCCCCACGGCGAAGCCCGCCAGGTCGTATTCACCCGGGGGATACATGCCGGGCATCTCCGCCGTCTCGCCGCCGATGAGGGCGCAGCCGGACAGCTCGCAGCCCCGGGCGATGCCGGACACCACCGCCTCCCCCACGTCCACGTCCAGGTGGCCGCAGGCGAAGTAGTCCAGGAAGAACAGGGGTTCCGCCCCCTGCACCAGGATGTCGTTGACGCTCATGGCCACCAGGTCCTGGCCGATGGTGTCGTGCTTGTCCATCTGGAACGCCAGCTTGAGCTTGGTCCCCACCCCATCGGTGCCGGAGATCAGCACCGGCTCCCTGTAGTGCTTGGGCAGCTCCATGAGGGCGCCGAAGCCGCCGATGCCCGCCAGCACCTCGGGACGCAGGGTGCGCCGGGCGTGGGGCTTGATGCGTTCCACCAGGGAATCCCCGGCGTCGATGTCCACGCCGGCGTCACGATAGGAGAGGGAAGTGGCGGAGGTGGGGGAAGTAGGCGAGGTCACGATGGATCCGGTGCGGAAAGGCGATGAAAAGAGGGTGCTATTCTAGCCGACATGAACGCCCAGCCCCCCCTCCAGCCCTTCCCCACTCGCACGGCCCTCACACTGGCCGTGGTCCTGGCGGGGGGATGGCTGCTCTACGCCCTCTCCCCCATCCTGGCCCCCTTCCTGCTGGCCGCCGCCAT
>CAZREY010000310.1:0-3309 GCA_964599015.1 uncultured Thiobacillus sp. | reverse complement strand
TTGGTGAAGCCGACGATGACCGGATGCGACAGGAAATTGACGATGACGCCCAGCTTGAACACGCCCAGCAGCAACTGGATGACGCCGACCAGCAGCGCGAGCAGGATCGCCAGCGCGACGAAGGTTTCCGAGCCGGGCGCCGCCAGCGTCGCCAGGCTGGATGCCGTCAGCAGCGAGACCACCGCCACCGGGCCGGTGCCGAGCTGGTGCGAGGAACCCCACAGGGCGGCCACCGCGACCGGCAGGAAGGCCGCGTACAGGCCGTAATAGGCGGGCATGCCCGCCAGCTGGGCGTAGGCCATGGACTGGGGGATCAGCACCAGAGCCACGGTGATGCCGGCCATGAAATCGGCCTTGACACTGGCGCCGCTCATGGGGAACCAGCGCAGGAAGGGCAGAAAACGGGTGAACTTGTTCATGGGGTGGACGGAACTTTCGAGTGACGACGTGTGAGTTATTGCTCTTTGGGTAGATCCGGGTGATCGGAAGCGGCCACCAGCGGGCATTCCAGCTTGCCCCAGGGGTCAACGCCCTCCGTGGCCCAGGCGGCGGGGCGTCCCACCACCACGGTGGTGACGCACTCATGGCGGCGGGCGTGCTCCACCACGCGGCGGGCGTCCAGACCTTGGGCCGGCGTCAGGCGGCAGGGCACGCCCTCGCGTTCCAGATCGGCCAGGCGCGCCTCGATCTCCGCCCAATCCGGCCGCGTGGGATCGGCCAGCACCTCCAGCTCCGCGTCCAGACGCCGACACAGGGCCGCGCCCACCTTGAACAGGCGCTCCACGGGCGAGACCGGGCGCAGGGCCACCACGACGCGGCGTTGCATTCAGCGCGCGAAACCCAACCAGCGGGACAGACCGCCCCAGGCGGAGACCCACCCCGCCCTCAGCGGCGACGGGGCGTGAGACAGCGCCCCCGCCGGCTTGGCGGACTTGAAGGGCAGTTCGTCCTCGGGCATTTCCCAGCCCAGGCCACGGGCGGATTGCAGGCGTTCGGCAAGGTAGGTTCGCAGGGGGGTGTCACGCATGTCGGCAGGTAATTTTCATTAAACGCATTGCCTTTAGCAGCAAGCATGCCAGCCCCGGAATTCGACTAACCCATTGATATTACGCAGCCATTACATTGCACATCTGGAATGCGCGTTTCATATTGCAACACCGCTGTTACACTGCCGCCCCATGAGCTCACTGCAAGCCAAGATCATCTTCGTCTATCTGGCCCTGGCCGCGCTCATCGTCGGCCTGTCGGCGGTGGCCCTGGTGGAGCTGGACCGCATCGCCGACAAGGCGCGGGAGGGGGGGCACGTGGCCGAGCTGTTCGACGCCACCCTGGAGATGCGGCGCTTCGAGAAGAATCATCTCCTCTACGGCCAGGCCAGCGACCTGGAGGAGCATGCCCGCTACGCCGCCCGTGCCCTGGAGCTGTCGCGGCGCGACGCCGAGGACCTGGACGCCCTGGCGGGTCCGGGCACGGCGGCCGTCCTGGGCGGCGATTTGGCGCGCTACGCCACGGCCATGGCCGCCCATGCCCGTGCGCCCGGCGACGAGGCCCTGGCCAACGCGGTCCGCGGCCACGGCAACCGCATCGTCACCCTGGGCGAACGCCTGGCCAGCCTGGAACGCCAGTCCCTGAACGCCGCCCTGGGCGCGCACCAGCGCACGCTCCTAGTCTCCCTGGCGGTGGTGGCCGTCCTGCTGGTGCTCACCGGCTTGCTCCTGGCGCGGCGGGTGACGCACCCCCTGAAGGCCATGGAAACCCGCATGGAGGCAGTGGCCAGCGGCCAGCTCACGCGCCTGGCCCTGGACAGCCCGGAGCGGGAACTCGTTTCCCTGGCGGAGGCCTTCAACCACGTGCTGGACGAACTGGAACGCCGCCAGCACACCCTGGTGCGGGCAGAGAAACTCGCCTCCCTGGGCACCCTGCTGTCCGGCGTGGCCCATGAGCTCAACAACCCCCTGTCCAACATCTCCTCCTCGGCCCAGATCCTGAAGGAAGACCTCCCCTCCCCCGCTTGCGGGGGAGGGGCCGGGGGAGAGGGAAACAGCCCCGCAACCACCTTCCAGCGCCAGCTCATCGAGGACATCGACGCCGAAACCCAGCGCGCCCGCCGCATCGTGCGGGCCCTGCTGGACTTCGCCGGGGACCGGGAATTCAAGCGCGCCCCGGTGCCCCTGGCGGAGCTGGTGGAGGAAACCCTGCGCTTCCTCAAGGCCAAGCGCCCGGCGGGGGTGGAGGTCAAGGTGGAGATCGAGCCACGGTTGGCGGTCAGCGGCGACCGGCCGCGCCTGCAGCAGGTGCTGCTCAACCTCATCGTCAACGCCTATGACGCCATCGGCGACTATGGCGAACTGGCCATCACGGCGCGCTCCGGCAAGGTGGGCAAAGGGGACGACTTCCCCGCCCTCTCGGGCCAATGCCGCCCGGGCAGCCAGGTGGTCGACCTCATCATCGCCGACAGCGGCCCCGGCATCCCCGCCGATCTGCGGGCACGCATCTTCGATCCCTTCTTCACCACCAAACCCGTGGGCCACGGCAGCGGCCTGGGCCTGTACATCGCCTACGAGATCATCGAGGAACACGGCGGCTGCATCGGCGCCGCCAACCGTCCCGGCGGCGGCACGGAGTTCCGCGTGCGCCTGCCGGCCAATCCCAAGGAATCCCCATGACCGCCCGCCTTTTGCTCATCGACGACGAACGCATCGCCCTGCGCAACCTGGAGCATGTCCTCGCCAAGGAGGGTTATCAGACCACCGCCACCCAGAGCGGCCCCCATGCCCTGGAACTGCTGGACGGCCAGCCCTTCGACCTGGTGCTCACCGACATGAAGATGGACAAGGTGGACGGCATGCAGATCCTGCGCCGCTGCAAGGCCCAGCACCCGGACACGGAAGTCATCATGATCACCGGCTACGCCACCCTGGAATCCGCCGTGGAGGCCATGAAGGAAGGTGCCTTCCACTACATCGCCAAGCCCTTCCGCCTGGACGAGGTGCGCCAGACCGTGGCCGAGGCCCTGGAGAAACTGCGCCTGAAGCGAGAAAACAAGGCCCTGCGCGCCCAGCTCGACGCCATCACCGGACGCACCCGCGTCATCACCCGGGACGGCGGCATGCAGAAGCTGCTGGACATGGCCCGCCAGGTGGCGCCCACCGGCTGTAACGTGCTCATCACCGGCGAATCCGGCACCGGCAAGGAGCTCTTCGCCCGCACCCTGCATGAATATGGCGGCCGTCCCGACGGGCCATTCCTGGCCATCAACTGCGGCGCCTTCAACGAGGAACTGCTGGCCAACGAACTGTTCGGCCACGA
>CAZREY010000309.1:0-3320 GCA_964599015.1 uncultured Thiobacillus sp. | reverse complement strand
AGCCTGGCGGGACTGGATTTCGCCCGCCTCAAGGGCAAGCTGGCCCTGCCGGTGGCGGGCGAGATCCTGCACCGCTTCGGGCAAGGCCGTCCCGGCGGCGGCCCGGCCTGGAAGGGCCTGTTCATCCGTGCCCGCCAGGGCCAGGAAGTGCGCGCCGTGGGCACCGGCAAGGTGGCCTTCGCCGACTGGCTGCGGGGCTTCGGCAACCTGCTCATCGTCGACCACGGCGACGGTTTCCTCAGCCTATACAGCAATAATGAAAGTCTGTATAAACAGCCGGGTGACCCGGTCCGGGCGGGCGATGTGGTGGCCACGGTGGGCGCCACGGGCGGCCAGGACGAGCCCGGCCTGTATTTCGAATTGCGGCGCCAGGGCAAGCCGTTCGATCCCATGGAGTGGGTCAGGTAAACAGGGCTGAACCAATCCAGTTCCGCAATACTCAGAGGCAACATGTCCAGCAAGTTCAAACAACTCAGTCTCCTCGGCATCGGCGTGGTGTTCGGCGCGGCCCTCAGCCTGAACTATTCCGCCATCGCGGACCGGGAGCCCGAGCCCCTGCCCATTGAGGACCTGCGCGCCTTCACCGAGATCTTCGGCAAGATCAAGAGCGACTACGTGGAGCCGGTGGAGGACAAGAAGCTCATCACCGAGGCCATCAACGGCATGCTGGCGGGTCTGGACCCCCACTCCTCCTACCTGGACCCGGAGGCCTTCAAGGACCTGCAGGTGGGTACCCAGGGCGAATTCGGCGGTCTGGGCATCGAAGTGGGCATGGAAGACGGCTTCGTCAAGGTGGTGTCCCCCATCGAGGACACCCCCGCCTACAAAGCCGGCGTGAAGGCCGGCGACCTGGTCATCAAGTTGGACGACACCCCGGTCAAGGGCATGACCCTGAACGATGCGGTGAAGAAGATGCGCGGCAAGCCGGGCACCAACATCACCCTCACCATCGTGCGCAAGGGCGAGGCCAAGCCCCTCAGCCTCACCATCACACGGGCGGTCATCAAGATCAAGAGCGTCAAGCACACCCTGGCGGAGCCGGGTTACGGCTACGTGCGCATCACCCAGTTCCAGGAGCGCACCGGCGAAAACCTGGTGACGGCCCTGAAGGATCTGGACACCCAGAACAAGGGCGCCCTCAAGGGCCTGGTGCTGGACCTGCGAAACGACCCGGGCGGCCTGCTCAACACCGCCGTGGCCGTGGCCGGCAGCTTCCTCAAGCCGGGAGAGCTGGTGGTCTACACCGACGGCCGCACCGAGGACGCCAAGATGCGTCTCACCAACAGCCGGGACAACTACCTGCGCCTGGGGGAGAGTGACTACCTCAAGAACCTGCCCCCCTGGGCCAAGAACGTGCCCATGGTGGTGCTGGTGAACGGCGGCTCCGCCTCCGCCTCCGAGATCGTGGCCGGCGCCCTCCAGGACCACAAGCGCGCCCTGGTGGTGGGCACCCAATCCTTCGGCAAGGGTTCGGTGCAGACCATCCTGCCCTTGAACAATGGCACGGCCATCAAGCTGACCACCGCCCGCTACTACCCCCCCAGCGGCCGCAGCATCCAGGCCAAGGGCATCACGCCGGACATCGTGGTGGAAGAAGGCACGGTCACAACCGGCGAGGCCGTCGCGGGCCTCGAGGTCCGCGAAGCCGACCTGGAGAAGCACCTGGCCAACGGCCAGGAGCCCGAGGGCGCCGCCGATGCCGCCAAGCCCAAGAAAGACGTCAAATCCAAGAAGGATGGCCAGACCAAGCAGGAAGGCCAGGCCAAACCGGAAGACAGCGAGTCCGCCACGCGGGAGATAGTGCGCAAGAACGACTACCAGTTCAACCAGGCCATGACCTTGTTGAAAGGGCTCTCCCTGCTGCAGGAACGCAAGCAATAGGACCGGGCAGGATGACGACGGCCTGCGATACCCTAAAACGTCGTGAAGTGGTCTTCCACCACCTGCCCCCCGGCCAGGTGGAACGGGCCCTGGTCCTGCTGGCCGAACTGCCGGGCCTGGCCGTGGTCCGCCTGGACGAGCATACCCTGCGCCTGGAATACGACGTCACGGAGTACGCCCTGGAGGACCTGGAAACCGCCCTGGGCAATCAGGGGTTCCACCTGCGGGCCACGATCCTGATCCGCATCAAGCGCGCTCTGGCCTACCACTGCGAGCGGGTGCAGCGCCAGGACATGGGCCGGCCCGCGCCCCGCACCAAGAACTACAAGGCCTTCGTCGAAGCCTGGGAACACCGCCACCATGGCGATCACGACGAAACCCCGGAAGAGTGGCGGCAGTACAAATAACGTGAGGCTCGGTCCTCACGTCCCTGCCGCCTCAGCCAGATGAACGACGCCCAGCTTCTCCGCTATTCCCGCCACATCCTGCTGGACCAGATCGGCATCGACGGCCAGGAACGGCTGTTGAATGCCCACGCCCTGGTGGTGGGGGCCGGCGGCCTGGGCTCCCCCGTGGTCCTCTATCTGGCCGCCGCCGGCGTGGGCCGCGTCACCCTGGCGGATCACGACGTGGTGGAGATGACCAACCTCCAGCGCCAGATCGCCCATGACATGGGGAGCCTGGGGGTCAACAAGGCCGAGTCCGCCGCCCGGCGCATGGGGGCCATGAACCCGGACATCCAGGTGGTGCCGCTAAAGGAAAAACTGGCCGGCGACGCCCTGGATCAGGCCGTGGCCGCGACCGACGTGGTGCTGGACTGCAGCGACAACTTCCCCACCCGCCAGGCCGTCAACTGGGCCTGCGTGCGGCATCGCAAGCCCCTGGTATCCGGCGCCGCCGTGCGCTTCGACGGCCAGGTGGCGGTGTTCGACCTGCGCCGGGACGATGCCCCCTGCTATGCCTGTCTGTTCCCCGAGGACGCCCGGGACGCGGAGATGCGCTGCGCCGAGTTCGGCGTCTTCGCCCCCCTGGTGGGCGTCATCGGCGCCATGCAGGCCACCGAGGCCCTGAAGCTTCTCATCGGTGCGGGGGAAAGCCTGTCAGGCCGCTTCCTGCTCTATGACGCCCTGGCTGCGGAATGGCGCAGCATGCGGTTGAAGAAGGACCCGGGCTGCGCCGTCTGCGGGGCTTAATCCAGCCTCAGGCCAGGCCCTGGGCCAGCACCGCCCACTGCCCTTCCCACTGGGCCAGGGGCGTCTTGGTAAACCCACTCTTCACGAACTGCTGCCAGCGGCCCTGGATCCATACCAGCACCAGGTTGGCGGTCAGGGCCGCGTCGGCCTGGGTGTCGCCCTGGGTGGCGGCGATGCGCAGGGATTGCTTGAGGCTGGCTTCGACCCGGTCCAGGAGCTGATTCACCCGGGCCTGGAGGCGGGCGT
>CAZREY010000308.1:0-3336 GCA_964599015.1 uncultured Thiobacillus sp. | reverse complement strand
CATGCTGGAGAAGTTCGCCGGCGGACCCGTGGGCCTGGAGAACGTGGCGGCGGCCATCGGCGAGGCGGCCGACACCATCGAGGACGTGCTGGAGCCCTATCTCATCCAGCAGGGCTTCCTGGCCCGCACACCAAGGGGCCGGGTGGCCCAGCCCCTGGCCTGGCGCCATTTCGGCCTCATCCAGCCGGGGCGGGAAGACCAGTTGTTCGAATAGGCTTCCCGGGCGTGCCAACAAGGTTGGCCCACCGGGAGGGTGTTGAGAGGCCAGTCCGTGGATTATTCATTGCAAGCATGAGCGAACTCCCCGTGTTCACGTGGCCCGTGCGGGTCTATTGGGAAGACACCGACGCCGGTGGCGTGGTGTATTACGCCAACTACCTGAAATTCCTGGAGCGGGCCCGCACCGAGTGGCTGTCCGAGCTGGGCCTGGAGCAGGACCGACTGGCCCGGGAGGAGGGGGTGGTGTTCGTGGTGCGGCGGGTGGAGGCGGATTACCTGCGGCCGGCCCGCTTCAACGACCGCCTGGAGGTGGAAAGCGGCTTGCGGCGCCTGAACCGGGCCAGTCTGGAGATGTCGCAAAGAATCCTGCGGGAAGAGGCGGGAGGGAAAGTGGTGCTGCTGGAGGCGGAGGTCAAGGTGGCTTGCGTGGCGCATCCGGACTTCCGGCCGGCTAAAATCCCGGCCATCGTCACCCAGGCATTCAACCGCTAATACACACCCATGGAAATCTCCCTCGCCCAGGATATGTCCTTTCTCACCCTCGTTGCCCAGGCCAGTTGGGTGGTGAAGGGGGTCTTGCTGCTGCTGGTATTCGCCTCCGTCCTGTCCTGGTGGCTGATCTTCGAGAAGCTGTTCACCCTGAAACGGGAACTACGGGCCTCCGAGTCCTTCGAGCGGGATTTCTGGGGCGGCGGCCACAGCGCCATCGTGGAGCGGGCGGACGAGGAGGGGCGCGGTTCCAGCATGGAAGAGGTGTTCCGCGCCGGCATGCGGGAGTTCCGCACCAAGCGCAAGCATGGCGTGTCCTCCCAGGCGGTGCTGGAAAGCGCCCGCCGGGCCATGCGGGCGGCCTACCAGCGGGAGATGGACCTGCTGGAGTCCTACCTGCCCTTCCTGGCCACGGTGGGCTCCGTGTCCCCCTACGTGGGCCTGTTCGGCACGGTGTGGGGCATCATGAACGCCTTCATCGGCCTGTCCAACGTGTCCCAGGCCACCCTGGCCCAGGTGGCGCCGGGCATCGCCGAGGCCCTCATCGCCACGGCCATCGGCCTGTTCGCCGCCATCCCGGCGGTGATCGCCTACAACCGCTTCACCCACGACATCGACCGCCTGGCCAACCGCTACGACGTGTTCATGGAGGAGTTCTCCAACATCCTGCAGCAGGAGGTGGCACGGCCATGATCCATCGCCGGCCCCGCAAGGCCATGAACCAGATCAATGTGGTGCCCTACATCGACGTGATGCTGGTGCTGCTGGTGATCTTCATGGTCACCGCACCTTTCATCAATCCGGCCCAGGTGGAACTGCCCAGCGTGAGCAAGAGCGCCACGGCGCCCGTGGCACCCCTGGAAGTCCTGGTGCGGGAAGACGGCTCCCTGCTGCTGCGGGACCGGGGTACGGGGGAAGAAGGGGAGCCGGTGGCCGAGGACCGGTTGCCCGCCGCCATCCAGTCCCGCCGGCAGCTCAACCCGACCCAGCCCGTGGTCATCTCCGCCGACAAGAACGTGCGCTATGAAATGGTCATGCGGGTCATGGACACCCTGCAAAACCTGGGCGTGCCCCGGGTGGGCCTGCTGGTGAAGCCCGCCGCCCCGTGATCGCCGTGCCCCGGTTCCAGCATGTGTCGTCGGGCGGCCTGGCCCTGGCGATCCATGGCCTGTTCCTGCTTGCGCTGGTGGTGAGCATGTCATGGAAGAACATGCCCCACCTGCCCGTGCAGGCCGACCTGTGGGCTGCCTTGCCGGAGCCGGCGCCCCTGGAGCCGGAGCCGCTGCCCGCATCCGAACCCGCGCCCGCGCCGCCGCCCGAAGCGAAGCCCCCGCCCCGCGAGGCGGACATCGCGCTGAAAAAGGCCGAACAGTAAAAAAAACGACAGGCCGAGGAGGAACTCCGCAAACAGGAGGAGGCTCGTAAGCTGGAGGAAAGGCTCCAGGCCGAGGAGAAGGCCCACCGGGAAGAGGAAGAGCAGGCCGAGAGGGAGCGCATCGAGCAGATCAAGAAAAAGGAACAGGCCCGCAGGCAGATGGAACAGGAGATGGCCCGGCAGATGCAGGCGGATCTGGACCGGGAGGCCGCCCAGGTGAAGGCCATGCAGGAGCAGGCGGCCCGGATGGAACGCAGGGACAAGGTGATCGATGATTTCAAGCAGCGCATCCAGGCCAAGGTCCAGTCCTACGTGCGCCTCCCCCAGCGCATCACCGGCAATCCCGAGGCGGTCTTCCAGGTGACCCTGTTCGCCAACGGTGAAGTCCGTAACGTAAGCTTGCTCAAATCCAGCGGCCAGCCTCTCTATGACGAGGAGGTGGAACGGGCCATTCTCAAGGCCTCGCCCTTGCCGCTGCCCAATGAAAAAGAGGCCGCGGCGGTATTTCGCAGCGGACTGGTGCTGAAATTCCGCCCCAACTGACCGGGATGGCCATGGAGCGGATGGGAGTGACCTGAAGTGTTGGTAAGATTGGGAACGTTTTGCACAAAATGAATATGTTCGTCCGCCTGCTCCTCATAACCATCCTGGCCCTCGTCGCGTTGCCCGCCCGGGCGTTGATGACCATTGAGATCATCGGCGGCGCCAGCAACAAGATCCCCATCGTGGTGCTGCCGTTCACCGTGACCCAGGGCGGGGGGCTGAACCCCGGCGATGTCATCACCAACGACCTGGGGCGCAGCGGATATTTCCGCATGCTGGATCCCAAGGGGGTGGTGTCGCCCGCCGCACCCCAGGGGCTGACGCTGCCGGACTGGAAGAACAGGGGCGCAGATGCCGTGGTGATGGGCCATGTCATCCCCGCCCAGGGAGGGCGCGTGGAGATCCGCTTCTGGCTTCATGACGCGGTGCGCCAGACCCAGCTCACCGCCTTGTCCTACACCACCACCCCGGCGGGCGTGCGCTCCGTGGCCCACAAGATCGCCGACGTCATCCACGAGAAACTCCTGGGCGAACCGGGCCCTTATTCCGGTCGCATCGCCTATATCCTCAAGCAGGGGAAACGCTATGAGCTCCAGGTGGCCGATGCCGACAGCCAGAACGCCATCACCGTGGCGGCTTCCCCGGAACCGATCATCTCCCCCGCCTGGTCGCCGGACGGCATGAAGCTGGCCTACGTGTCCTTCGAGGAC
>CAZREY010000307.1:0-3340 GCA_964599015.1 uncultured Thiobacillus sp. | reverse complement strand
TTTCAACAGCGAAAACCAGTTCCTGGGGGTGCGCGCCAGCATCCGCGACGTCTCGGAGCTGAAGGACTCGGAACAACGCGCCCTGGACTACCTGGCCGCCACCGAGGCGGAAAGGGCCCGCCTCATGGCCCTGCTTTCCGCCATGAATCTGGGCATCCTGTTCGTGGGCGAGGATGGCCGGGTCATCTACCACAACCCGGCCTTCGAGCAGATATGGAACATGCCCAAGGGGAGTCGTCTGTCCGGGAAGCCGGTGAGGGAGATATTCGTCCTCGGCCAGGGCCTGCTGCTCGACCACAATGCCTTCATGCGCCACGTGGACGAGGCGGTTTCCGCCCGTGATCCCATCGATCCCTGCGAGATCCCCGTGAAGGATGGGCGCGTGCTCAACCAACTGAGCTTTCCGGTATTCGAGCGGGATGAGCGTTTCGTGGGACACCTCTGGATATTCGAGGACGTCACCAGCGAACGGCAGACCGCGGAGCAACTGCTTTATCTGGCGGAACGGGACTCCCTGACGGGCCTCTTCAACCGGCACCGCTTCCAGCTGGAGCTGGAGCGCATGCTGGCGGAGTCCATGCGCCATGAAAACTCCTCCGCCCTGCTCTATTTCGACCTGGACGAGTTCAAGGCCATCAACGACCACTTCGGTCACAAGGCGGGAGACGCCATGCTCATCCGGGTCGCCGGGGAGGTTTCGGGACTGACCCGGCGCCACGAGATGCTGTTCCGCCTGGGGGGGGACGAGTTCGCCGTGCTCATGCCCAACTCGGGCGAGCAGCAGGCCAGGGCCCTGGCGGAGCGCATCGTGCGGGCCGTCGCCCAGATCCCGTTCCGCTTCGAGGGCCAGGTGCTGCACATTTCCTCCAGCCTGGGCATCGCCCTCTACCCCGACCATGCGGCCGACCAGGAACAGCTGGTGGTGCGGGCCGATGCCGCCATGTACCAGGCTAAGCAGGCGGGCAAGAATGCCTGGCGCCTGTATCGCCAGGATCTGGACAACACCACGGAGATGGTCAACCGCCTGTCCTGGAACGATCGCATCGGCCGGGCCCTGGAAATGGGGCTCTTCGAATTGCATTTCCAGGGGGTGTACCAGGCCGATAACAGGCGATTGGCCCATCTGGAGGCGCTCATCCGCCTGCGGGATGAAGCCACCGGCGAACTGGTGTCCCCGGGCCGTTTCATCCCGGTGGCGGAGAAAAGCAACAAGATCCTGGAAATCGACCGCTGGGTCCTGGGCCGGGCGGTGCGGCTGCTGGCGGACAATCCCCAGGGACCCCGCATCGCCGTCAACATTTCCGGTCGTTCCTTCGATGACCCGGGTCTGCCGAACTTCATCGTCGACCTGCTGCGGGAATCCGCGGTGGCCCCCGAGCGCCTCATCATCGAGATCACCGAGACCGCCGCCGTTTCCGATCTCACCGACGCGGAACGCTTCATCGAGGCCCTCAGGCAGGCGGGCTGCGGCGTGTGCCTGGACGACTTCGGCGCCGGCTTCGCTTCCTTCGCCTACCTTAAACATATCCGGGTGGACACCATCAAGCTGGATGGCATGTTCATCCGCAACCTGCCCCATGACCACGACAACCAGGTCTTCGTGCGGGGCATGGTGGAAGTGGCCCGGGGCCTGGGCAAGACCACGGTGGCGGAATGCGTGGAAGACGAGGCCACCCTCCGGCTGCTGGTGTCCCTGGGCGTGAACAAGGCCCAGGGCTACTTCCTTGATCTGCCCCAGGCCCGCCATCCGGCCCTGTTTCCAGGAGACGCATCATGACCATCCAGGACCATTCCCACGCCGATATCGTCGCCCGCCTGCAGGAGCTGGACCGGGCCCTGGGAGACCACGCCAAGTGGATGGCCCGGCTCAACCGCCAGCTCATCTGCGGCGGCGAGGCCGATCCCAGGGACTTGGCCAAGGATGCCCACGAGCACTGCGATTTCGGCCTCTGGTTCCATGGGGCGGGCAAGAACAGAATGAGCCAGGAACCCGGGTATGAGGCCATCTCCGTGGCCCACCAGTCCATGCACGGCATCGCGCGCCACCTGCTGGAGAACAAGGCGGAGGGCCGGGACATCGCTCCCGAGGACTACGACGCCCTCATGGCGGTGTCGGCACGTTTCCGTCAGCTCCTGCGGCAGATGGAACAGCGCCTCATGGAAAACATGGGGGCGGTGGACAAGCTCACCGGCGTGTGGAACCGCCAGGCGGTGCACCTGCGCCTGTCCGAGGAGGTGGAGCGCATCCAGCGCACGCGCCAGCCCTGCACCCTGGGCTACGTGGACCTGGACGACTTCGCCCGGCATAACGAGCGCCTGGGCCAGAAGGGGGGTGACGAGCTGATCCAGGCCGTGGCCGCCTTCTTCAAGACCCGCCTGCGGGGCTACGACACCCTGTTCCGCATCAAGGGCGAGGAATTCCTGCTGTGCCTGCCCAACACGGACCTGGACCAGGCGGCGGTGATGATCAACCGCCTGCGGGAGGAACTGGCCGACACCACCTTCACCGTGGCCGACCAACCCGTCACCCTCACCGCCTCCTTCGGCGTGGTGGCCCTGGACCCCATCTTCTTCATCGAGGAGGCCCTGGAACAGGTGGAGCGGGCCCAGCTCATCGCCAAGCGGGAAGGAGGCAACGGCATGTGCGTGTGGCGGGAAGGAAACCCGGCGGAGTAGCTTTGCCGTCCGCCATGCGCGGGTGGGGATCGGGAGCAGGTAAAATCCCGGCCTGATTCTCAGGCCTCACCTCGCTCACCCCATGCTCACCGTTTCCAACCTCACCATGCAGTTCGGGGCCAAGCCCCTGTTCGAGAACGTCTCCGTCAAGTTCGGCGACGGCAACCGCTACGGCCTCATCGGCGCCAACGGCTGCGGCAAGTCCACCTTCATGAAGATCCTGGCCGGGGCCCTGGAGCCTTCCGCCGGCAATGTCAGCATCGACCCCCACGAGCGCATGGCCTTCCTGCGCCAGGACCAGTTCGCCTTCGAGGACGTGCGGGTGCTGGACGTGGTGATGATGGGCCACGCCGACATGTGGGCCTGCATGCGGGAGAAGGACGCCATCTACATGAACCCGGAGGCCACGGAAGCCGACTACATGCGGGCCGCCGAGCTGGAGAGCCATTTCGGCGAGCTGGGCGGCTATGACGCCGAGGCCCGGGCCGGGGAACTGCTGCTGGGCCTGGACATCCCCCTGGACAAGCACAACGGCCCCATGCGGGAGGTGGCGCCGGGCTGGAAGCTGCGGGTGCTGCTGGCCCAGGTGCTGTTCGCCAACCCGGACATCCTGCTGCTGGACGAACCCACCAACAACCTGGACATCAACACCATCCGCTGGCTG
>CAZREY010000306.1:1507-3355 GCA_964599015.1 uncultured Thiobacillus sp. | reverse complement strand
ATGAACAGGTTGGACAGGGCCAGCAGGATGACGGTTTGCAGGAGTACGGTCGGAACGGCGGGCATGTTGCTCGGGGCGACGGTTGCTATGCGTTGCCTGCTTCGGTCATGCCTTGCAGTTGGGCGGTGATGTCCCGCAGGCGGTCGCCCAGGGTTTTCTCCTCCCCCAGCAGGGCGACGATGCGGGTCATGGCCTTCCGGGTCATGTCCGACAGGGCCGCTTCCTGGCCCTCGCTGAGGCCCAGGTGCACGAAGGCCCGGTCCAGCTCTTCCTGGAAGGCGTTGGTGGCCTCCAGGGAGCGGAGGCGGTTGTCGCCCTGGCGGGCCTCCACCTCGGCCAGGGCCTGGGTCAGCTCGGCCACGGCGCGGCCGATCCCCTTCGCCTGGGCCAGGCGCCTGGACTCGCTGGCCATGGCGGCCAGCCGGGCCTCCCCCGCCTCCGCCAGGATGGCCAGATGGTCCCGCAGGCGGCCGATGAGATCGGGGTTGTCCAGGGGGAGATTCAGGATCAACAGGGTGATGCGCGGATAGTTGATGGCCAGACGGTCACGGAACTGGAAGATGCGCTGCAGGGTGCGGGCATGGCCGAGGATGGAGCTTTCCAGGGCGGAACAGGCGCCATGGCTGGAATAACAGTCGTCCCGGCCCTCCTCCCGTAACTCCAGCAACCCTTGCAGGCCGTATTGCCCCAGGGCCTGGAAGATGGCCGCCGCCAGGGCATCCCGGGTGGGACAGGTGAAGGATTCGCGCATGCATTCCAGCACCACCCCCATCTCGCCCAGGGAGGACATGGCGGTGAAGGCGGCCTGCTGGGCGAAGCTGGCCTGGCTGGACAGGCCGCTCTTCTCCGCCAGGGCCCGCTCCGCCACCCTGACCTTGCGCGCCAGTTCCTCGGGGGCATAAGGCTTGACCATGAAATCGTTGCCGCCGGCGTCGTAGGCCGCCAGGCGGGTATCCAGGTCGTCATGGGCGGAGATGAAGATGACCTGGGCCTGGCCGAGTCCTGCCTCCCGGATGGCCCGGCAGAGGGCAATGCCGTCCATGCCCGGCATCTCCACGTCCAGGAGCAGCACGTCCGGGGCCTGGTCCAGGGCGGCCAGGCAAGCCTCGGCGCCTTCGAATTCGCTGACCCGGAACCCCGGATCGTCCAGCTCGAAGCTCACGATCATGCGGGCGGCCGGATCGTCGTCCACCACGAAGATGCTCAAGGGGTGCTCGCTCATGAAACCTCCTTAGTTGTGGTCATGCGCATTGTCTCTGAAACGCGGGACGACATCCCGGAAAGCGCTTCCAGGATGGGCGGATGCTCCACCCGGTCGTCCGCGACGGGCACCCACGCCCGCTCATCCATCGGCCCGGCCCCATCTCCATGCCGGCTAGCTCAGGCGCGCCGCCAGGGCGGCCAGCAGTCTTTCCGACTCCTGGGCGAGGGGCTCCACCAGCTTCAGCGCGCCGTCCTCCCGCCCCTTCGCCGCCGTCTCCACCGTGGCCGCGAGGGCCTGCAACTCCACGGCCATCAGGTTGCCGCCCATGCCTTTCAGGCTGTGGGCGAGGAAAACCACGGCCTCGTGATTCCCTTCCCGCAATGCCGCCCGCAGCTTCGCCGGTGTTTCCCGCTGGCTGTCCAGGGCCGTCCTGGCCAGCCTGGTCACGAAATCCCGCTTGCCCCCGAAGCGGGTCTCCAGCCCGGCCCAGTCGACCACGTCGTCCGCCCGGGCCGGCCCGGCCTCGGGGGCGGAGGGGGCCGGCGGGCTGGCATCCGGCAAGGCCGTCCGCGCGCCGGCGGAGCCCTCGCCCACCCTGGGACGGCGCCGGACATGGCGCAGTATGGCGGCCACCAGGGCATCCT
>CAZREY010000306.1:0-1497 GCA_964599015.1 uncultured Thiobacillus sp. | reverse complement strand
AGCGGCTTGGCCATGTGCTCCACCATGCCGGCGGCCAGGCACCGGGCTTTTTCCTCCGCCATGACATGGGCGGTGATGCCGATGACCGGCAAGGTCCGGTCCATGGCATGGATCGCCCGGGCGGTCTCGTAGCCGTCCATCACGGGCATCTGGATATCCGTGAGCACGATGTCATAGACACCCGGCCCTGTCTGGGCAAGCTGATCCACGGCCTCCCGGCCGTTGTCCAGACAGGTCAGCTCCGCCCCTTCCGCCTCCAGCATCTCCTTCAGCACCAGCTGGTTGACCTCGTTGTCCTCGGCCGCCAGCACGGCGATGCCCGCAAGGCGCTGGGTGCCCATCCCCGGCTTCATCGCCGCGCCCACGGTGGATTCCAGAATGGCCGTGATGTGCCGGGCCCGGAGCGGCCGCTCCAGCAGGAATACCCGTTCCCACCAGGCCGCCGGGTGCTCTTCCCTGCCGGGGGTCACCAGCATGGCGACCCGCACACCCCGGCGCAGGGCCGTTGCCACCGTCTCCTCCCGGGATTGGCCTGACACCTCGGCGTCGCAGATGAGGAGGTCGCAAGCATTCTCCCCGGCGCAGGCCTCCGCTTCCCCCAGGACGGCGATCCCCCAGTCGTGGAGGTCCCGCTCCAGGGTTTCGCGCTCCCTGTCCATGAACCCGTGCAGGGCAACGCGCCGGGAAGGGCGGGACACCTGTCCGGAAGCCGCCAGGGCCATGGGCAGACTGACCGTGAACGACGTCCCCTCCCCCGGCCGGCTGGCGACCCGCAGCTCCCCTTTCATCATTTCCACCAGGCGCTTGCTGATGGCCAGGCCCAGGCCCGTGCCGCCGAAACGCCGTGTCGTGGAACCGTCCGCCTGCTCGAAGGGGCTGAACAGGCGGGACAACTGCTCGTCGCTCATGCCGATGCCGGTATCGGCGACGCTGAACACCAGGTAGCCGTCCTGGCGGCCCGCCTTGAAGGTGACCCGCCCCCGTTCGGTGAACTTGACGGCGTTGGACAGCAGATTCACCAGTATCTGGGACAGGCGCAGCGCGTCGCCGGAACAGGATTCGGGCACATCCGCCGACTCCTCGAGGCGGAAGTCCAGTCCCTTGCCATAGGCACGGGCGGAGACCATGGCCACCACCTGATCGATCACCTCCGTGGGTGAAAAGAGGCTTTGCTCCAGTTCCAGGCGGCCGGCTTCGATCTTGGAGAAATCCAGGATGTCGTTGACGATGCCCAGCAACAGCTGTCCCGAGTCGAGGATGCGGGCGAAGGTATCGTGGGATTTCCGTCGTTCGCTGCCGCGCAGCCCCACTTGGGCCAGCCCCAGCACGGCATTGAGGGGCGTGCGGATTTCGTGGCTCATGTTGGCGAGGAACTCGCTGCGCACCCGGGCCAGCCGTTCCGCTTCGGCCAAGGCCGTCTCGCGGGCGGCCTCGGCCTCCCGGCGCATGGAGATATCCAGGAAGCTCACCACCGCGCCCACGATTCGGCCATCCTCG
>CAZREY010000305.1:0-3367 GCA_964599015.1 uncultured Thiobacillus sp. | reverse complement strand
GTTTCCGGGGCGGCGGCCTCTTCCAGCAGGCGGATGCCGAAGTCGCCATTCTGGAAGTCTTCCTGGGCTTCGCCCAACTGGATGGTGCTGCCATCTTCCAGCACCAGGGTCCAGGGGGAGTTGTGAGTGAGGGTGAGCACCGAACCGCCGGGCAGAGTGCGGGTCCAGATGTCCAGCCAGTTGCCGGCGCTGTCCTTCTGGCGGGTGAAGATGCCGGCGGCGTTGAGTTCTTGCAGGCCGTCGTTGATGAAGAGCCAGCCGCCATCCGGGTCGATGATCGTGTCGAAGCCATCCCCCATCCGAATACGGTAGACATCCTGGCCCAAGCCGCCATTGAGGATGTCATTGCCTTTGCCACCGTCAAGCCAGTCGTTGCCGGCGCGGCCGAACAACAGGTCGTCACCGCCACCACCCAACAAGACATCCGCTCCCGAGCCGCCTACCATTAGATCCTTACGGACGTCGTTCGGGGTAGTGGCGATCATGCTCGTGGTGTTCGCCAGGGAGAAGCGTTCAACCCCGGCCAGGGATTGCAAAGTCAGGTCCGCATACTCATTCCTGAGGGCGTCTTCCAGGTGGGTGAAGCCGCTGCCCGTCCATGCAAGATGGGCCGCGTCGCGGGTGATCTGGATGCCGCCGGACAGGGGGGTGAAGGCGGCCTGGAAGGTGCCGGTGGCGTTGCCTTCCTCGCGGTCCACGCCTTGCGCGTAGTGCAGCCGCAGGGCCAGGTCCGTCAGGGTGAACTTGAAGCCTTCGCCGGCCAAGTCGCCCTTGAGTTGGGCAAGGTCGGCGGCCAGGGTGTCCAGGGGTTTCTCGCCGACGGCCTGGCGGCGGACCAGCAGGCTAAGCAGGTTGTAGTCGTTGAGTTTGGGATCGAACGTGTATTCGGAAGTAAAAATGGCTTGCAGCAGTTCCGGGTGGGTCTGGCTGGCCTTCAGGAAGGAAGGGGCCATGAGGAAGGCATCGAGCAGCTGCACGGAGTGCAGGTCGACGATATTGACGGACTCAGTCCCTGCCCAAGTCAACCCCCAGCCGTGACCGACGGTGGCATTGCCATCCAGGTAGAAGCTCTGACCGGCAATATCATCGACGCCAAGGCCCCAACTCGGGTGAAGCAACAGCAAACCCAGTTCGGCCAGTAAGGTTTGGCCGGCAGGGGTCTGTAGCACGGAGAGGGCTTCGTCGCGCACGAAGTAGTGGGTTACCTGGTTGTCCCTGGCCTCGCGCGTGGGGCTGGCTCGGTAGGTGCCGCTCGGATTCAGAAAGGTATAGGTTTCGTAGCTCGCTAAAGCGGCAGGCAGGGTGTATCCCTTGTCCAGGCAGTAAAAGTTCAGTTGGGACTTGAGCGTGTCAACCACTTCCCACGAGTCGGCACTTTTTTCAAATGGGGCTTGGTCGAAAACCGTGGCCGGGCGGTCGAAATACACCGCCATCAGCGAGGCCAGGCCGCCACCCAAGCTGTGGCCTGTAAAGCTGATGGGCGTGTTGGCGGGAACGTTGTTCAAGACATCCAGATAAAACTTGGCCGCATCGACGATCTGAGGCGCCAGCGCAGCCCCCGTTGCAGCGGGTAGGTTGGCCAGAAACCAGTCTTCCAGTGTGTCGAAGAAATCCCCCTCGAACGTGGTGCCGGTGTAGGCGATGACGATTTCGCTGGTGGCGGTGTTCTGGAAGGCGCGGGCGCTGAAGCCGGTGTCGTCGTTCTTTCTTTCATCGAGCTTTATCCAGCCATCAGGAATGGGGATAACGTTCTTAGCATTCGTTACCGTGTCCTTGACGGCATAAGCGTTGGACGCCATCAAAGCGTATTCATTTCGATTGGTCATGGCGTGTTACCTCCTTGTTTTGGTATTTGGCAAAGATCAGGGGTGGCGGGGAGAAAGACTTCTGGAGTGCTGTCAGTCTGAACGCGGACGTGCCTATTGCTTTCGCATTCACCTTGCATGTGCGGATAGTCGGTATCGCTTTGAATCCTTCCGTTTGTCCGTCTCATGGCACCGTAAATGCCGCGATCGAACTTGTTTTCCTTCTGGGTTAGGGTCACCAGGCCACGTGCGTCGTCCTCAGGCTTCTTGCCCCAGGGGTTGCGGAGCAGGTTGGTGCGGCGGATTTCTTTGGGGAACTGCTCGTAGGGGATTTTTTTCCAGGCCCCACCTTCCCAAACGTAGTAGATGGCGTTGGTGGCGGGGTAGTCGTGGAACATGCATTTCTCTGGCCCCCAGATGGGCACCTTGACGTAGGCTTTGCCATTCACGATGCCTAGAATCTCAGGGTGATACGACGGCTTGGACTTCCAATACACCCCCATCTCCGGATAGCAGAACTCGTAGTACTTGGTGAGCCCGCGCTTGTTCATGGTGTTGATGGGAAAGCCGCCGCCGCCGGTGGCCTCGCGCCGCTTGATGACAATGACGCGGCCGTCGTTGAGCTTGACCTCCTCATCCCAAATGATGGTGGTAGTACCTACGGGAGCAAAGACCATTTTCATGAGTTGGGCGAGTTGCCAGGTCTTGAAAATTCCGTAGCCGAGCAGCGGGACGAGCAGCACGAGCAGGATGATCAACACGCGGTATACCCAGCGTCGCCGGGGAGTCGATGTGGCACTTGGGGTCATGGCGCGTTGCTTCCCTTACTGGAACCATCGCTTTGTTTCCACGCATGCAGTCGCGTACAAGCCAGGAGCGTCCGACTGGCATTGTCATCACAATGCGCCTTTGCGCCATCAAACCCCGCCATCCATCTCTGCCCCGGCCCCATCGTCAGGCTGGTGAGCAGTAGGGCTGTTACCCGCGCTTTCAAGGTGTGCCTTCCCTTGGCGAGCTAGGGGTCACCTTGTCGTCCCGACCCCGACGAGTGGGGCTGGGAATGATGGCGCCGTTCCAGAGGTCGTAGGCGTCGTAGTCCGCGAAGGCGGCGGGCAGGATGTAGCTATCTTTCAGCAGTTCAGCACGCAAGGCATCCACGATATCCAATGAGTCTGCGCTTTTCTCAAAGAGCGCTTCGTCGAAGACCGTGGCCGGGCGGTCGAAGAAGACGGCCATGAGGGAGGCCAGGCCACCGCCCAGACTGTGGCCGGTGAAGCTGATGTTGGCGCCGGGATTGGCATTCAGAACGTCCAGGTAGAACTTGGCGGCATCCGTGACCTGTGGCGCGAGAAAGGCCCCCGAGCCAGCGGGGAGGTTGGCCAGCACCCAGTCCTTGGCCTTATCCACCACATTGCCTTCGAAGGTGGTGCCGGTGTAGGCGATGACGATTTCGCCGGTGGCGGTGTTCTTGTAGGCGCGGGCGGTGAAGCCGGTGTCGTCGTTCTGACCGTCGATCTCCATGTCCATCCAGCCGCTGGGGATGGGGATGGTGTTGTTGTCAT
>CAZREY010000304.1:0-3386 GCA_964599015.1 uncultured Thiobacillus sp. | reverse complement strand
GATCCTGGGGTTGTTGAACGAGGCCGTGGCCAGGGCCGCGTCCATCTGGCGGCCGAAGCCATGGTCCGGGTAGGCGTAGGTGAGGGAGGCGTAGTCGCCGTCGAAGATGACCACCGTCCCTCCCGGCTTCACGACACACGCCATCTCGCCCAGGACGGTGGCCGGGTCGGTGACATGGCTGATCATGGTGTGGGCGATCACCGCATCAAAGCTTGAAGGCGGAAAGTCCAGGGCGTGGGCATCTCCCACCTCGAAGGTCAGTTGACCATCCACGTCCTCCCGCTGCGCGAACTCCCGCGCGGCGTCAATGAATTGTCTGGAATGGTCGATGCCCAGGGCCCGGCCCTTGAAATCGCCACGGCGCGCGAGCAGCCGCAGCATGGCGCCCGTGCCGCAGCCCACTTCCAATATGCGGGACGAGGGATGCAGCGACAGGTGGGACAGATACTTGTAGTACAGCCTGACGAAAATGGGGTCCTGGGCCCGGCCCTCCAGCCTGGCGATGAGCCTCTCAAGGGCCGGGCCGTCCAGTTCGTTGACGAATCGGTGCGGATCGCGTGCGACCATGATTCACCTCTTGCCCCGCTTGCCGGGCTTCTGGAATTGACATGCAACGGACCGGACACGGGACCCACGCCTGGGTCATGCCGGACCCCCGGGTTGATACGCCCTTGGCCGCCTCGCCCATGATCGGGTTCGCGGCACCGAGCCGGCGCGGCTCCTGGCCGCGCCTTGCACTCACCAGGACTTGTAGGGCAGGAACTTCCCGTTCAGGGTGACCACCACGCGATCACCCTTGGGGTCCTCCTGCCTGGAGATGTCCATGGTGAAATCGATGGCGCTCATGATGCCGTCGCCGAATTTCTCGGCGATCATTTCCTTGATGGTCTCGCCATAGACCCCGACGATCTCGTACCAGCGATAGATCACCGGGTCGGTGGGCACCGTCTGGCTCCAGGTCTTGAGGGGGAAATCCTGCAATGCCACGGAGACCTCCTTGCCCAGACCCAGGGCCTTGGCCACCGCGTCCGCCTGCTTCTTCTCCAGGTGGTTCATGCCCAGGCACGCCGAGCAGGTGTATTCGGGGGACAGGCCGGAGGCCTTGGCGATGTCGCTCCATTTGAGGCCTTTCGTGGCCTTGGCCTGGAGGATGGCCTGCTTCATTTCAGCTTTGTTCATGGATTGTTCCGTCCGTGTTGCGCGTTGACCGGCTCGAGCCCGGGGTGCATCCACCCCGGGGCGGCGATTTCGTTTACATCGCGGCGGGGCCTCCGGCCCGGATGCCCCGCCGTCCATCCAAGCCGGGTCAGACCTCGGCCCGGTACAGGCGCGGCTGGAACATGATGCTGTCGCGGAACTGGTACAGGGCCTTGGCGGCGGCAAGGATGGCCAGGTCCAGCACGGGCTCGATGACGATCACGGACAGATAGGCGGCGGCGAAGGCACTGACCTGGGTGAGGTTCTCGGCCCCGAAGCCCTGGCCGTACACCGCCCAGAACCCGACCCAGGCCACGACGCCGCCCTGGTAGGCGGTGGACAGGGCCAGGACCTGCCGATAGCTCAGATCCTTGTAGGCGGTGTTGGCGGGGATGACACGGCGGGCCACGGCGCTGACGGCCAGCAGGGGCACCAGCAGGGTGGTGACGTTCATGCCGTACTGGGGCAGGTCGGCCGGCGCGAAGAAGAGCCCCTGCGCCAGCAGCCCCGCGGCCAGGCCGATGGCGGCCGGCCCGGCCCCCAGGATCAGGAACAGCGTGGCCCCGAGGATCAGGTGCACCTCGGACACCCCGACGGGGTAATGGGGGAAGACCTGGAAGAAGCAGAACACCAGGACCGTGGCCATGACACTGCGCAGGGCAAGGGCACCCACCCCATCCTGCCTGACCGTGTCCAGGGCAAGCTTGGCCCCATAGCCGATCGCGCCTAGGGCAGTTGCATAGCTGAGTGCAATTTTTGCGCCTTCGACGACGCCTGGTTCGATGTGCATGTGTCTCTCCTTAGCCAGTTGATGTCAGAAATCCGACAAGCCCACATCCGGCGACAGGGGGCATTGATTAACGGTGCAAGGCGCTTATCATCCTCACTCGTGGTTTGAATGAGATGGCACCGAATGCCACTGTCGGCGGGAACTGTCACTGGGAACTATGGGTCAGGCGAGGAAGGGTTTCCAAGATTAAATTCCGATGCCCCCTATAGGAGTTGGCTATGGATCGAAATACCATCTTCCCGCGGTCGATCCGCTATCTGATGGCGGTGGCCGAGCACCGCAGCTTCACGCGGGCGGCGGAAGCGCTGTATGTGTCCCAGCCGACCCTGTCCCAGCAGATCAAGCAGCTGGAGGATCTCCTGGACACGCAGCTGCTGGACCGCTCCGGCCGGTTCATCCGGCTCACCGCCGCCGGCGAGGTCTATGTGCACCATGCCCGCCGCGCCCTGGGTGAGCTGGACATGGCCAAGCGGGCCATCCACGAACTGCACGACCTGAGCCGCGGCTCCCTCCGCCTGGGAATGACGCCCATCACCGACTACCTGGCCACGCCCCTGCTGAACCAGTTCAACGCGCGCTATCCGGGCATCACGCTGAACACCCTGGAAATGCCCCAGGACGCCATCGTTTCCGCCCTGGAGGAGGACCGGGTCGATATCGGCATCGCCTTCAACAGCGCCCTCTTCACCGAGGCGGGCTCCGAGGAGATCGACAGCCATGTCCTGTTCGTCGAGAACCTCAGCCTCGCCGTGGGCGACAACCACCCCCTGGCCGGAGAGCCAGGCCCCCTGAGCAAGCATGCCCTGGAGCAGGAGCCCCTGGTGATGCTCAACAACGATTACGCCCTGCGGCGCCACATCGACCAGTTCTGTGAGGAACACGGCATCACGCCCGCCATTTCCATGGAAGCCACTTCCCTGAGCGTGATCATCGAAATCGTGCGCCTGGGCCGTCTCGCCACCATCCTGCCGGACACCATCGCCTGCGCCCAGCATGGCCTGCAATCCATTCCCCTGTTGCCCGAGCTGCCCCGCCACACCATCAGCCTCATCTGCCGCAAGGGGGCCTACAAGAGCCCGGCCTGCCAGACCTTCGCGCAACTGGCGGCGGAATGGACCGCCCAACGTTGCAAGGTCAAGGATTCCACCCGGCTCAGGCCCTGCCCCCTCGCGGACGTGTGCGGCGACGGCGAATGCAAGTCGGTCTGCTATTCCTCCCAGGAGGACGACGCGGCCGCGGCGCCGATGGACCCCCTCTTCACCAAGATCCTGATGGGCACCCTGCCCCCGGGCGAATGAGGCCCGGCGCCTTGCTGGTGAAGATTTCCGGCAAGGCGAGTGCATAACCGATTCCTATGGACGCCATCGGCAATAGCTCTTGGACAAGCTTCAAGGCGGTA
>CAZREY010000303.1:0-3399 GCA_964599015.1 uncultured Thiobacillus sp. | reverse complement strand
AGCGAGTTCATGGAGAAGCACTCCGTGGCCCGCCTCATCGGCGCCCCCCCCGGCTACGTGGGTTATGAGGAAGGCGGCTATCTCACCGAAGCCGTGCGCCGCAAGCCCTACAGCGTCATCCTGCTGGACGAGGTGGAGAAGGCCCACCCGGACGTGTTCAACGTGCTCCTGCAGGTGCTGGACGACGGCCGCATGACCGACGGCCAGGGCCGCACCGTGGACTTCAAGAACACCGTCATCGTCATGACCAGTAACCTGGGCAGCCAGATGATCCAGAGCATGGCCGGCGACGATTACCAGGTCATCAAGCTGGCGGTGATGGGGGAGGTGAAAACCTACTTTAGGCCCGAGTTCATCAACCGCATCGACGAGGTGGTGGTGTTCCACAGCCTGGGCGAGGACCACATCGCCAGCATCGCCCGCATCCAGCTGCAATACCTGGAGAAGCGCCTGGCCCAGATGGACATGAAGCTGGAGGTCAGCGACGCCGCCCTGGCGGAACTGGCCAAGGAAGGCTTCGACCCGGTGTTCGGCGCCCGGCCGTTGAAGCGGGCCATCCAGCAACGGATCGAGAACCCCCTGGCCAAGGAAATCCTCTCCGGCCGTTTCGCGCCCAAGGACATCATTCGGGTGGACGTGCTGGACGGGCGCATCGCCTTCGAGCAGGTGATGGAGGCGGAGGTGGTGTAACCGCCCTCCGCCATGAAAAAACGCCCGCGACACGCGGGCGTTTTTTATGTGTGCGGCCAGCTGGACAGGCGTTCAGCCCAGGGTATCCGCCCACATGTTCTCGTGCCAGGAACGGCCGTATTCGAACTCCAGCTCGCTGTGCTTGGCGTTGGCCCCGCCTTCGGGCTGGCGCTGGTAGACCTTCTTCACCGGGTCGTAGCGCATGACCACGGCGATGGAGCCGGATGTCTTGTCCGAGGTGACCGAGTAGCTGGTGCTGCCGATGACCGGCACGGGCTCCGGCTGGCGATCGTGCAGCAGCTCGATGAGAGCGGCGGCGCAGATCTTGGCCTGGTTGTTGGAGACGTGGGCCGACTTGGGCATGTTGGACATGACCGGATCGCCGATGACGTGCACCTTGGGCACCGAGGTGGATTCGTAGGTGACGTAGTCGATGGTGCACCAGCGGTCCAGGGCGTCGTTGCGCACACCCACGTCCTTGCAGAGCTTGGGCGCGCGTTGCAGGGGAATGATGTTCACCACGTCGCCCTTGACGTCCTCGAATTCCGTGCTCACGGTCATGGTCCGGTGGTCGAAGCCCACGGCCAGGTTGTTGGGGCGATGCTCGATCATGCCGGGGTAGAGTTCCTTCCAGGCAGCCTTGAACATGGGCCCCTTGGAGACGACGTCGATGTGGCCGTCCAGCATGATGATCTTGGACTTGGGCTTGTGGTGCTTGAAGTAATGCGCTGCCACGCAGGCCCGCTCATAGGGGCCGGACACGCAGCGGCCGGGGGGCGGCGGGCTGGCGATGATGAATACGCCGCCGTCGGGCATGGCCTCCAGCTGTTTGCGCAGCAGCAGGGTCTCTGGGCCGGCCTTGAAGGCGTGCATGACCTTCTGCGCCCGGGCGCCTTCCTCATAGCCTTCCACCTTCTCGGTCATCCACTCCATGCCGGGGGCGAGGACGAGGCGGTCATAGTGGATCTTCTGACCGCCCTCGGTATGGACGATCTGCTTTCCCGCGTCCACGCCGGTGACCTTGTCCTTGACCATCTGGATGCCGTACTTGGGCAGGTTGCCGTAGCTTTTCACCAGGTAGTCGAAATCCTGGAAGCCGCCGATGACCCAGTTGGACATGGGGCAGGAGGTGAAGTGGGGGTTGGGTTCGATGAGGGTGACGCGGATGCCGGGGTCCCACAGGCGCAGGTATTTGGCGCAGGTGGCACCGCCCCAGCCGGCGCCCACCACCACCACATGGGGCTGGGCCTGGGTGGGTTTTGAATGGGCGCGGCCGGATGCCGCGGCGAGGGCGAGGGTGGCGGCGGAAGATTGCAGGAACTGTCGGCGATTCAGGCTCATGGGGATTCCTCTGGATTCTTGGTCTTATTTCAGGTTGGAGAAATATTCGGCCAGCTTGGTGATCTCCTCGTCGGTAAAGCCGTTCATGTACCGGCGCATCACCGTGGTTTCCCGGGCTCCGGTCTTGCATTCCATCATGGCGGTTTGCAGATAGGCCTTGTCCTGTCCGGCCAGGCTGGGCACGGCGCCCAGGCTATGGCCGCCCTGCCCGTGGCAGCTGATGCAGGTGGCGGCCAGCAGCCTGATGCGCTTGTCGGCCTGGGCGGGCTCCGCCGCTTGGACCGGTGCGGCCTGGCAGGCCAGCAGGGCGAGGGCTAGTAAGGGGCTTTTCAGCATGTCGACTCCTATTGGTAGTGTTCTTTGGGGGGTTCGTCACGCACTGTGAACCGCGCCGATGCTAGGTGAAATGGGAGGGCGTTGTCTAATTAGCGGTTTCGCATATTCCAATCTGCTGCCAGGGTTGATGTCGCAATTGTGTCCCGCAGGGGTTTCTTCCCCTTTTCTTGAAGGCGGATTCAACCTGGCATCAGCGCCTGCCAGCTTAACGTGAAAGTCGCGCAGCGACTCTCGACGCCCCCCTCGCCTGCAAGCGGGAGAGGGGGTGGGGGTGAGGTGGGGGTTTCGCGGAGCATGCTCCGCGCCCGCCGAACGGCCCCGGAATGCAGTCCGGGGCGCGCCCTGCAAGGGAGGGGAACGGGCATGGCTTTCATCCTTGATTCATCGGTTGACCGCTATTTTGCCTTCGTGAAGCCGCATGGTTGCTGAAGTACGTGCCTTCGGTCGCGCCCACCATTCGGGTGAACCCGCTACACGCCCGCTTTCGCGGCTGTGCGGGCGCCTGGCTGTGTCGCTCCTCCTTGCAGGGAACGACCCTGCGGCGTCGTCGCTTCGTGCCAGACACCCGCACAGCCGCGCCTTCGGACGTGTTCAACCGAGGAATCAAGGTTCATGCTTCGGGGTGTCTTCTCAAAGACATGCCCGTTAGCGGAACCCCTCCCTGTCCCCCTTCAAGAAGGGAGGATCCACGGAATCAAGCGGTTTGGGTCCATCCACCGTGGACCTGAATGGCACCATAAAAAAACGCAACGCCCCGGGCCGGGGCGTTGCGTTTCGAAGGTGAAGTCTGTTACTTGACGCGGTTCTTGTACTCGTTGGTGGCGGTGTCGATCTCGATCTTGTCGCCGATTTCCACGAAGGCGGGCACCTGGACCTCATGGCCGGTGGGCTTGATGCGGCAGGGCTTCATGACCTTGCCGGAGGTGTCGCCCTTGACGGCCGGTTCTGTGTAGGTGATCTCGCGCACGACGGAGTTCGGCAGCTCAACCGAGATCGGCTTGCCGTTGTAGAACACGACTTCGCATTCCATGC
>CAZREY010000302.1:0-3399 GCA_964599015.1 uncultured Thiobacillus sp. | reverse complement strand
TGATGGTGTAGTCGATCTCTTCCTCGGTGGTGAAGCGGCCGATGGTGAAGCGGATGGAACTGTGGGCCAGCTCGTCGTTGCGGCCCAGGGCCTTGAGCACGTAGGAGGGCTCCAGGCTGGCGGAGGTGCAGGCGGAGCCGGAGGACACGGCCAGGTCCTTGATGGCCATGATGAGGGACTCGCCTTCCACGAAGTTGAAGCTCACGTTCAGGTTGCCGGCGATGCGGCGTTCCAGGTCGCCGTTGAGGTGCACTTCCTCGATGTCCGAGACGCCCTTGAACAGCTTGTCCCGCAGGCTGCGGATGCGCTCGGTCTCGGCGCCCATCTCCAGCCTGGCCAGGCGGAAGGCCTCGCCCATGCCCACGATCTGGTGGGTGGGCAGGGTGCCGGAGCGCATGCCCCGTTCATGGCCGCCGCCGTGCATCTGGGCCTCCAGGCGCACCCGGGGCTTGCGCCGCACATACAGGGCGCCGATCCCCTTGGGGCCGTAGGCCTTGTGGGCGGAGAAGCTCATCAGATCGACTTTCAGCCGGCCCATGTCGATGTCCACCTTGCCGGCGGCCTGGGCGGAGTCCACGTGGAAGATCACGCCCTTCTCGCGGCAGATCTCGCCCATGGTCGGGATGTCCTGGATAACGCCGATCTCGTTGTTGACGAACATGACCGAGGCCAGGATGGTGTCCGGGCGGATGGCGGCCTTGAAGGCCTCCAGGTCCACCAGGCCGTTGTCCCGCACGTCCAGGTAGGTCACCTCGAAGCCCTGGCGCTCCAGTTCCCGGCAGGTGTCCAGCACGGCCTTGTGCTCGGTCTTCACGGTGATCAGGTGCTTGC
The DNA here is from genome assembly GCA_964599015.1 of uncultured Thiobacillus sp. GTDB lineage: Bacteria > Pseudomonadota > Gammaproteobacteria > Burkholderiales > Thiobacillaceae > PFJX01. Next base: position 2,568 of record CAZREY010000302.1, on the reverse strand, counting down.
CCTTGCCCTTGTAGAAATGGGCGGCCCCCTTGATGGCCAGGTTGTTGGACTCGGTGGCGCCGGAGGTCCAGATGATCTCCTTGGGATCGGCGTTGATCAGGGCCGCCACGTGGGCGCGGGCCTCTTCCACGGCCGCGTCCGCCTCCCAGCCGAAGCTGTGGGAGCGGGAGGCCGGGTTGCCGAACTTCTCCGTGAGATAGGGGATCATCTTTTCGGCCACGCGCGGGTCCACCGGGGTGGTTGCCGAGTAGTCGAGGTAAATGGGGGTCTTGACCATGGTTGAACCTTATTCTTCGAGATCAGCCGTGGACCACGGCCTTCAAATCCGCCGAGCCGATGACGCGGTGGTCATGCTTCTTGGCACCCGTGCTGATGCCTGCGGCCTCGTCGGCCTCCTTCTGCAGCTGCTTGCGCACCAGTTCGCCCAGGTGCACGGATTCCAGGTAGTCGTAGATGCGGGCGTTGAGGCTCATCCACAAGTCGTGGGTCATGCATTCCCGGTCGTCGTGGCAATTGCCCAGGCCGCCGCACTGGGTGGCGTCGATGGGCTCGTCCACGGCCCGGATGATGCTGGCCACGGAGATGGCGTCCATGGACTGGGCCAGGGTGTAGCCGCCGCCGGGGCCCCGCACGCTGTCCACGATGCCCTGGCGGCGCAGGCGGCCGAAGAGCTGTTCCAGATAAGAAAGGGAAATGCGCTGGCGCTCGCTGATGCCGGCCAGGGTGACGGGGCCGCGCTGATGGCGCATGCCCAGGTCGATCATGGCGGTTACCGCGAAACGCCCTTTGGTGGTCAGACGCATGATGAGCCTCGTTCGAATGGATGGGGTGACGCCACTCTACTAATCCCGATAAAAACAGTCAACTATTCGTCCGACAAAAGTCAATCAACCATCTTGTTCAGGGAGTCCGGGTCGAAATGGTCGTCCGGCTTCGCCCCCTCGGGCCGGGCCCCCAGGCGCTGGAGTTCCGTCACGATCCACTCCAGGCGCTTGTCGGTGTTGGCGGAGTGGTCGATAAGGCCGTGGATGGCCTTCACCATGGGGTCGTTCATGTCCGCCCCCACGCCATAGGCGGAAAAGCCCAACTGCTTGGCCTTCTCCTCCCGGGCCTTGTCCGACTCGCTATCCAGGATGCGGGCGGGAATGCCCACCGCCGTGGCCCCGGCGGGCACGTCCTTCACCACCACCGCGTTGGAACCCACCTTGGCGCCGGCGCCGATGTTGATGGGCCCCAGCACCTTGGCCCCGGCACCCACGATGACCCCGGCCTCCAGGGTGGGGTGGCGCTTGCCCTTCCGCCAGGAGGTGCCGCCCAGGGTGACGCCGTGGTACAGGGTGCAGTCGTCGCCGATTTCCGCCGTCTCGCCCACCACCACGCCCATGCCGTGGTCGATGAACACCCGGCGGCCGATACGGGCGCCCGGATGGATCTCGATGCCGGTGAACCAGCGGGCCAGGGTGCTGGACAGGCGCGCCAGCCACTTCAGACCCAAGTTCCACAGACCATGGGACAGCCGATGCCAAAGAATGGCATGCAGCCCCGGGTAGGTGGTCAGCACCTCGAAGAAGGTGCGCGCCGCCGGGTCCCGGTCGAAGACGACACGGATGTCTTCCCGCAGTCTGGCGAACATTTGAATATTCAAAAAAGATTAAGGAGCGGATTCTCCCAATTCCCGACCAATCCGGTCAAATTCGAAATGGGCCGCCGCTTACGGCTTCGATGCCCCCTTGGCCGCGCCCAGGATGCCCCGCCAGATGGCCACCTCCTCCTTCTCCAGGCCCGCCTTGGCGAAGAAGCGCCGCAGCCGGGGCATGAGCCGTTTGGGGTGGGCCGGGTCCAGGAAGCCGATGTCCACCAGGGTGCGCTCCATCTCCGCCAGCAGGGCCTCCACCGCCTCATGGGGGGCCGGCTCGAATTCCGGCAGGGCCAGGGGCGCATCCGCCAGGCTGCTGCGCAGCTCGTAGGCCAGCACCTGCACCGCCGCCCCCAGGTTCAGGGAGGCGTAGTCCGGATTGGCGGGGATGTTCACGAGCCAGCGGCATTTCATGAGCTGCTCATTGGACAGGCCGAAGGTCTCGGAGCCGAAGACGATGGCCACGGGCGCGGCGGCGGCCAGCTTCAACAGTTCCGGCGCCGACTGGCGGGGCGTGAAGGCGGGATGGGGCAGGTCCCGGCGGCGGGAGGTGCAGGCCGCCGCCAGCACCGTGTCCGCCAGGGCCTCGTCCAGGGTGGTGCATATCCGGGCCGCCTCCAGCACATCCACCGCGCCGGAAGCCCGGGCCCGGGCTTCGTCATCGATCGCGCACTTGGGCGTCACCAGGCGCAGGTCCGTCAGGCCCCTCACCTTCATGGCCCGGGCCACGGCCCCCAGGTTGCCCGGATGGCTGGTCTCCACCAGGACGATGCGGATATTGGCTAAGGGATTGCTCTGGTTCACGGTAAAATCGCCGTCGAAATCAAACGCTCTTTATACAACCATGCACCCGATGCTCAATACGGCGGTGAAGGCCGCCCGGCGCGCTGGCGCCATCATCAACCGCGGCAGCCTGGACGTGGACCGGCTTA
>CAZREY010000301.1:0-3432 GCA_964599015.1 uncultured Thiobacillus sp. | reverse complement strand
GGGCATGGACGAGCTTTCGCCGGACGACAAGCTGGCCGTGGCCCGGGCCCGGAAGATCCAGCGCTTCCTGTCCCAGCCCTTCTTCGTGGCCGAGGCCTTCACCGGCGCCCAGGGCAAGTACGTGTCCCTCAAGGACACCATCTCCGCCTTCAAGGCCATCGTGGCCGGCGAGTACGACCACCTGCCCGAGCAGGCCTTCTACATGGTGGGCACCATCGACGAGGCCGTGGAAAAGGCCAAGACGCTTCAATAATTCGGGAATGGGGAAAGGGGAATGGGGAATGGGTGAAGTTCAAAACCAATCTTCCCACCCCCCATCCCCCCACCCCCATCACGGGGTTTTGATATGGCTATGACCATTCATGTCGACATCGTCAGCGCCGAGGCCGCCATCTACTCCGGCCTGGCCGAGTACGTGATCGTGCCGGCGGAGATGGGCGAGGTGGGCATCTATCCCCGCCACACCCCTCTCCTCACCCGCCTGAAGCCCGGCTCCGTGCGCATCAAGTCGCCGGACAAGGGTGAAGAGGACGTGATCTACGTCTCCAGCGGCATGCTGGAGGTGCAGCCCGGCGTCATCACCATCCTGTCCGACACCGCCATCCGCGGCGCGGACCTGGACGAGGCCCGGGCCCTGGAAGCCAAGCGCCAGGCGGAGGAGGCCATGAAGGACCGTGGTGCCGCCATGGACTACGCCCGCGCCCAGGCCGAACTGGCCGAGGCCGTGGCCCAGCTGGCGGCCATCGAGAAGCTGCGCAAGATCAAGCACTGACCCGCGCGTCAGTCTTCAGAAAACGGCAGTCCCGGGGCTGCCGTTTTCATTTGCGGCCCTGCCTCATGTCGGCGAAGCCTCTTATACTTACGCCGCTCAAACCGCTGCCCAAGCCGCATCCATGACCGCCCCCCTCAATGTCATCATCCTCGCCGCCGGCAAGGGCACGCGCATGAAGTCGGACCTGCCCAAGGTCCTGCATCCCCTCGCCGGAAAATCCCTCCTCGGCCACGTGCTGGAGGCCGCCGACAGCCTGGCCCCCGAGCGCATCTGCGTGGTCTACGGCCACGGCGGCGAGACCCTGCCCCAGGCCATCGGCCGGTCCGAGCTCGCCTGGGCCAAACAGGAGCCCCAGCTGGGCACGGGCCACGCCGTGCAGCAGGCCGTGCCCCACCTGAACCCGGAGGCCATCGCCCTGATCCTTTACGGCGACGTACCCCTGACCCGGCCCGAGACCCTGGGGGAGATGGTCATGATTGCCCGGGGCGGCGCCATCGCCCTGCTCACGGTGCGCCTGGCCAATCCGGCGGGCTACGGCCGCATCGTGCGCAACGCCCGGGGCCAGGTGGAACGCATCGTGGAACACAAGGATGCCAGCCCCGAGGAGCTGGCCATCAACGAGGTGAATACCGGCATCCTGGCGCTGCCCGCCGGCAAGCTGGCCGGCTGGCTAAGTCGGCTGACCAACAACAACGCCCAGGGCGAGTACTACCTCACGGATGTGATCGGCATGGCCGCCGCCGAGGGTGAGCAGGTCATCCCCTGCCACCCCGCCGCCGAGTGGGAGGTGCTGGGCATCAACAGCCGCCAGCAGCTGGCGGAGCTGGAGCGCACCCACCAGCGCAACATCGCCGAGGTCCTCATGACCCAGGGCGTCACCCTCATCGACCCGGCCCGCATCGACGTGCGGGGCAGCCTGGAATGCGGCCGCGACGTGCTTATCGACGTCAACTGCGTGTTCGAGGGCCGCGTCGTCATCGGCGATGGCGCGAAAGTGGGCGCCAACTGCGTGCTCAGGGACGTGGAGGTGGGTCCGGGGGTGGAGATCAAGCCCTTCTGCCACCTGGAGTCCGCCAGGGTGGGGGCCCGGGCCGTCATCGGCCCCTATGCCCGCCTCCGCCCCGGCACCGTGCTGGACGAGGAGGTCCACGTGGGCAACTTCGTCGAACTCAAGAACGCCCAGGTGGGCTTCAACAGCAAGATCAACCACCTGTCCTACGTGGGCGACGCCACCGTGGGGCGCAAGGTGAACATCGGCGCCGGCACCATCACCTGCAACTACGACGGCGCCAACAAGCACCGCACGGTGATCGAGGACGAGGCCTTCATCGGCTCCGACACCCAGCTGGTGGCCCCGGTGACCGTGGGCAAGGGGGCCACCCTGGGGGCGGGCACCACCCTCACCCGGGACGCGCCGGAAGGCCAGCTCACCCTTTCCCGGGTCAGGCAGACCACCCTCGCCGGCTGGCAGCGGCCGACAAAATCGGGAAAGGGGAATGGGGGATGAGGACATTGCCCATCCCCCATTCCCCATCCCTCATCACCGGAGGTTAAACATGTGCGGCATCGTCGGCGCCATCGCCCAACGGGACGTGGTTCCCATCCTGCTGGAAGGCCTGCAGCGCCTTGAGTATCGCGGCTACGACTCCGCCGGCCTGGCGGTGCGGGGCGAAGACGGCGGCATGCGCCGCATCCGTTCCGTGGGCAAGGTGGCGCGGCTGAAGGAGATGGCGGAAGTCAGCCCTGTGCCGGGGCACCTGGGCATCGCCCACACCCGCTGGGCCACCCACGGCATGCCCGCCGAGCGCAACGCCCACCCCCACATGAGCGGCGAGAAGGTAGCGGTGGTGCACAACGGCATCATCGAGAACCACGCCGAGCTGCGGGCCGAGCTCACCGCCCAGGGCTACCGCTTCACCTCCGAGACCGACACGGAGGTGATCGCCCACCTGCTGGCCCACATCCTGGAAACCACGCCGGACCTGCTGGAGGCCGTGCAGGACGCGGTGAAGCGGCTGGTGGGGGCCTACGGCCTGGCGGTGTCCACCCCGGACGACCCGGACCGCCTGGTGGTGGCCCGGGCCGGCAGCCCCCTGGTCATCGGCCTGGGCGTGGGCGAAAACTTCATCGCCTCCGACGTGTTCGCCCTGCTGCCCGTCACCCAGCGCTTCATCTTCCTGGAGGAAGGCGACATCGCCGAGATCCGCCGCGACGGCATCCGCGTGTTCGACGTGGAAGGCAACCCGGTGACCCGGCCGGAGCGCCTGTCCCAGCTCTCCGCCTCCACGGCGGACAAGGGGCCCTACGCCCACTACATGCTCAAGGAGATCTTCGAGCAGCCCTCGGTCATCGCCGAGACCCTGGAAGGACGCATCCACAAGGGCAAGCTGCTGGAGGAAAGCTTCGGCCACAAGGCCCAGGAGCTGTTCGCCGCCACGAAGGGCGTGCACATCATCGCCTGCGGCACCAGCTACCACGCCGGCCTGGTGGCCAAGTACTGGCTGGAGGAGGCGGGTGTGCCCTGCCACGTGGAGGTGGCCAGCGAATACCGATACCGCAAGGTGGTGGTGCCCCCCGGCACCCTGTTCCTGTCCATCTCCCAGTCCGGCGAGACCGCCGACACCCTGGCCGCCCTGCGGGAAGCAAGGGCGCGCTGCGCG
>CAZREY010000300.1:2430-3447 GCA_964599015.1 uncultured Thiobacillus sp. | reverse complement strand
AGCGTCAAGCGCCACTGACGCGGCGTCAAAGAAAGGCATGCCATGATCTCCGCCGAAACCCGGGACATCATCGTCAACGGCCTGTGGAAGCAGAACCCGGGCATCGTCCAGCTGCTGGGCCTGTGCCCCCTGCTGGCCATCAGCAACAACGTGGTGAACGCCCTGTCCCTGGGCCTGGCCACCACCCTGGTGATGGCCCTGTCCAACGTGGCCGTGGCCCTGGTGCGCAACTTCATTCCCCACGAGATCCGCATTCCCGTGTTCGTGCTCATCATCGCCGCCCTGGTGACCGTGGTGCAGCTGGCCATGAATGCCTGGGTCCATCCCCTTTACCTGGTGCTGGGCGTGTTCATCCCGCTGATCACCACCAACTGCATCGTCCTCGCCCGGGTGGAGGCCTTCGCCTCCAAGCGCTCCACCGCTCACTCCGTGCTGGACGGCGTGATGATGGGCCTGGGCCTCACTGCCGTGCTGGTGGTGCTGGGCGGCATGCGGGAAATCTCCGGCAAGGGCACCCTGCTCTCCGGCCTGGACCTGGCCCTGGGGCCCCAGGCGACGGGATGGGTGCTGCACGTGATCCCCGACTATGAAGGCTTCCTGCTGGCCATCCTGCCGCCCGGAGCCTTCATCGGCCTGGGGCTGCTCATCGCCCTGCGCAACCTCACCGAATCCCTGCGCGCGGAACGGGCCGCCGGCCGGGCCGTACCACCTCCTGCACCGGCCCCCGCAGGCGAGGCCGCCGCCTGACCGCTCCATGAACGCCGCGCGTCGCATAGAGATCTTCCAGCGCCTCAAGGCGGCCAACCCCGCCCCCACCACCGAGCTGCGCTACGCCACGCCCTTCCAGCTCCTGGTGGCGGTGATGCTCTCGGCCCAGGCCACGGACAAGAGCGTGAACCTGGCCACTGCCGGGCTGTTTCCCGCGGCCCCCACCCCCGAGGCCATGCTGTCCCTGGGGGAGGAAGGCCTGAAGGCCTATATCAGGCGCATCGGCCTGTACCAGACCAAGGCCAGGAA
>CAZREY010000300.1:0-2420 GCA_964599015.1 uncultured Thiobacillus sp. | reverse complement strand
CGTCATCGCCACCTGCCAGATCCTGCTGGACAAGCACGGCGGCGAGGTACCCCGGGCCAGGACTGCCCTGGAGTCCCTGCCCGGCGTGGGCCGAAAGACCGCCAACGTGGTGCTCAACACCGCCTTCGGCGAGCCCACCATCGCCGTGGACACGCACATCTTCCGGGTCGCCAACCGCACCGGGCTGGCCCCGGGCAAGACCGTGCTGGAGGTGGAGAAGAAGCTGCTCCGGCACGTGCCCGCCGTGTTCCGCCAGGACGCCCACCACTGGCTCATCCTGCACGGCCGCTACGTCTGCAAGGCGCGCAAGCCCGACTGCGGCGCCTGCGTGATCCGGGACCTGTGCGATTTCAGGGACAAGACCGCATGAGAGCCGCCACCGGCCTGGCCCAGGGACGCATCGCCGACCCCGCCCTGGCGGCCCGGGCGGTGCAGGCCGCCATGGAACGGGCCGGCCTGGAACACCCCCAGGCGGTATTGCTCTATCTCACCTCGGACTTCGCCCAGGACCCCCAGCCCGCCATCGCCGCCGCCGCCCGGGCCGCCCGTTGCCTCCAGGTGACGGGTTGCGCCGCCGCCGGGGTGTTCACCGAGGAGGACTGGGTGCTGGATGCCCCCGCCGCCGCCGCCATGGTGCTGGGGGACGGATTCAGCCTGCACCCCGCCCATGGAGCAGCGACCGAAACCCTCACCTTCGCCGCCCCCAATGCCCTGGACCTGCTCTGGCTAAACGGCGGGGGCCCCCGCTACGGCGGGGTGTCCGGCGATGCCACGGGCCAGGGCCCCTACTCGGTGTGGATGGGCGGACGGCTGCAGGACACGGGCCGGTGCGAACTGGATTTGCGGGGCGCGAACCTGCGCATCGGCGTCTCCCAGGGCATTCGCCCCCTGTCCCGCCCCGCCATCCTGGAGCGGGTGCGGGGCCACGACGTGTGCATGGTGGGGGGTGACTCGGCCCTGGGCACCCTGGTGAAGGAACTCCCCCTCTCCGTGCGCGCGCCGGAGCGCATCCCCACCCACCTGCTCATGGCCGGGGTGACCTACGGCGATCCGGAGCATGCACTGGAGGAAGGTCGCTTCCACCTACTGCCCGTGGTGGGCATAAACGCGGAGGACAAGTCGGTCACCGTGGCGGGTGAGCTCACGCCGGGCCTGGACCTGTTCTGGGCCCTGCGGCAGCCCCAGGCCGCCGAACACGACATGAATGCCATGATCCACCGACTCGGCGATGACCCCCCGTCTCCGCCGGCCTTCGGCCTCATGTTCCCCTGCCTGGGGCGGGGCCCCTGGTTCTACGGCGGCGAGGACCGGGACATCCGGGCCCTGACCCGTCGCTTTCCGGGCATGCCCCTCATCGGTTTCTCCGGCAACGGCGAGATCGCCCATCTGGACGGCGCCAACCGACTGCTGCAATACAGCGTGGTGCTGGCCCTGGGCTACCAGGCGGGTGACCGCGATGTTTAACCCAAGCCGCGACCAGGTGCGGGACTTCTTCTTCCAGGCCTGGGGCAAGTACAAGGCTGGCCAGCCCCTCAGCGATCTTGAGACAATGGCGGTTGAGCACATCGCCCGCCACCCGGAATACCACCCGGTCCTGGACCAGCCGGAGCGCTACAAGGATCGGGAGTGGCCGCCGGAACTGGGGGAGACCAATCCCTTCCTGCACCTGTCCATGCACCTGTCCATTGACGAGCAGTTGTCCATCGACCAGCCGGCCGGGGTCAAGGCCCGATATGAACGGCTGGTGGCCCGACTGGGGGACGACCATGCCGCCCAGCACGCGGTCATGGACTGCCTGGGGGAAATGATCTGGCGCGCCCAGCGGGACCGCCAGCCACCGGATGGAGCGGCCTATATTCAATGTTTGGAAACAAAATGTCCTGGCTGAAAATTCCGCGTATTGGTGACCTGATGGCCAAGGACCGCTTCGGCGAGTTCCTGGCCTGCAACCTGTGGGTCTACCAGTTCCTGCCCTTCCTGAAGTGGCAGCACATGGTGAACCGGGGCACCCTGAAACAGGACGGCATCGCGGGCTTCACTGGCGCCCTCATCGTCCTGCCCCAGGCGGTGGCCTTCGCCACCATCGCCGGCCTGCCCCTGGAATACGGCCTCTACGCGGCCATGGTGCCGGCCATCATCGCCGCCCTGTTCGGCTCCTCCTGGCACCTGGTGTCCGGCCCCACCACGGCCATCTCCATCGTGGTGTTCGCCTCCGTGTCGCCCTACGCCGAGCCGGGCACGCAGCAATACATCGGCATGGTGCTGACCCTCACCTTCCTCACGGGCCTGTTCCAGCTCATCATGGGCCTGGCCAAGATGGGGACGCTGATCAACTTCATCTCCCACACCGTGGTGATCGGCTTCACCGCCGGCGCGGCCCTGCTCATCGCCGCCAGCCAGGTGAAGAACTTCTTCGGCCT
>CAZREY010000299.1:0-3478 GCA_964599015.1 uncultured Thiobacillus sp. | reverse complement strand
CCGAGTTGCCGATGTTGGCGTTGATCTTCACCAGGAAGTTGCGGCCGATGATCATGGGCTCGGTTTCCGGGTGGTTCACGTTGCAGGGGATGATGGCCCGGCCCCGGGCCACTTCGTCGCGCACGAATTCGGGGGTGATCTCGGCGGGGATGCTGGCCCCGAAGTTCTGGCCGGGATGCTGGCGGCCCAGGAGCTTGGCCAGCTTCTCGCCCTGGGGGCCGGACTTGCGCAGGTTGTCGATGTATTCCTGGCGGCGCAGGTTCTCGCGGATGGCGATGTATTCCATCTCCGGCGTGATGATGCCCTTCCTGGCGTAGTGCATCTGGGAGACATTCATGCCGGCCTTGGCGCGGCGGGGCTGGCGGTGCAGGCCGGGGAAGCGCAGGCTGGCCAGGTCCGCCAGGTTGGCCCGCTGGCGGCCGTATTCGGAGGACAGGCCGGACAGCACCTCGGTATCGCCCCGCTCCTCGATCCATTTCTGCCGCAGGGCGGGCAGGCCGTTGCGGATGTCGATCTTCGCGGCCGGGTCGGTGTAGGGGCCGGAGCAGTCGTAGACGAAGATGGGGGGGTTCTGCTCGCCGCCGAACTGGGTCGGCGTGTCCGCCTGGGAGATCTCCCGCATGGGCACCTGGATGTCCGGGCGGCTGCCCTGCACGTAGACCTTGCGGGAATTGGGCAGGGGCTGGATGGCGGCCTCGTCCACTTGGGCGGTGGCGGCTAGGAATTGAGGATTGGCGTTCATTTGGGCACTCCTGGGGGGGCGGGGGAGTGCGAGGAGGAGACATCCAGCGCGCCTCCCTACGCCGGCATGATCCGGATCAGGTACAAAGGGTGTTTCTCACTCCCCTGAGGGGGAGACCCCTGGCTGCGGCCAAGGTAATGAACTTGGGGCATAATTGCAAGCTCCGTCAGACACTTACTTGAGCCGCGATCATGGATTTGGAACAAGCCCGCTTCAACATGGTGGAACAGCAGATTCGTCCCTGGGAGGTGCTGGATCCCAAGGTGCTGGAACTGCTCTTCAAGGTGAGGCGGGAGGACTTCGTGCCCGCCGTATACCAATCCCTGGCCTTCGTGGACATGGAGATCCCCCTGGGCCACGGCGAGAGCATGTGGGCGCCGCGCCTGGAGGCACGTGCCCTCCAGTCCCTGCAGGTGCAGCGCCACGAGCGGGTGCTGGAAGTGGGCACCGGCAGCGGCTATCTCACGGCTTTGCTGGCGGCCCAGGCCGGTGTGGTGGTGACGGTGGAGCTCCATGCCGACCTGAAGGCCGAGGCGGAGCGCAAGTTCCAGGCCCATGGCCTGACCAACATCCAGACGCGGCAGGGCGACGCCGCCCGGGACTGGGAGATGGACGGCCAGTTCGACGTCATCATCCTCACGGGTTCCACCCCGGTTCTGCCCGAAACCTGGCTCAGGCGCCTCAACCCGGGCGGCCGCCTGTTCGCCATCGTCGGCGAGGCCCCGGTGATGAGCGCCCAGCTGGTGACCTGCGTCAGCAGCGGCGCCTGGCGCACCGACAGCCTGTTCGAGACGGTGGTGAAGCCCCTGGCGAACGCCCTGGAGCCTGAGCGCTTCACCTTCTAGACATGAAGCAGATCCGGCCTACCGAACTCAAGGCCTGGCTGGACGATCCGCAGCGGCCAGCCCCTTTTTTGCTGGATGTGAGGGAACCCTGGGAGTTCGACCGCTGCCATATCCCGGACGCCCGCCTGGTGCCCATGGGCAGCATCCCCGCCCATGTGGCGGACCTGGACCCGGCGCGGGAGACGGTGGTGATCTGCCACCATGGGGTGCGCAGCTACCACGTGGCCCGGTTCCTGGAACACAATGGCTTCACCAATGTGATCAACCTGAGCGGGGGGGTGGACGCCTGGGCCAAGGAAGTGGACCGGGACATGCCCCTGTATTGAGAAGAACATGCGTCATACCCTCCTATTCCTTGCCCTGAACCTGGCCGCTGGCCAGGCGGTCAGCACGGCCCAGGCCGCCAACCTCAGCGAGATCCATCAGCTGGCCCGGGACAACGACCCGATCTATGCGGCGGCCCGCGAGTCCTACCGCGCCGGGCTGGAGGCCCTGCCCCAGGGCAAGGCCCTGTTGCGGCCCACCATCAGCATGTCCGGCTACCTGCGGCAGAACGACACGGAAACCTCCGCCCCCAGCAGCGCCGACTACGGTTCCCACGGCTACGGCCTGAGCCTGACCCAGCCCCTCTACCGCAAGCAGAACCTGGAAAGCTACGAACAGGCCAAGCTGGCCGTGCTGCTGGCGGAACAGCAGCTGAGCCTGGCGGACCAGGACCTGGTGCTGCGGGTGGCCCAGGCCTATTTCGACGTGCTCCTGGCCCAGGACAACCTGGCCTCGGCCCAGGGCCAGAAAGAGGCCTTCGCGGAACAGCTGGCCCAGGCGAAAAAGAGTTTCGAGGTGGGGGCCGCCACCATCGTGGACACCCACGAAGCCCAGGCCCGCTACGACCTGGCCACCTCCCAGGAGATCGCTGCCCGGAACGACCTGGAAGTGAAGCGCCGCGCCCTGGAGAAACTCATCGCCCGGGAGGCCCCCGCCCTGGACCGGTTGAAGGACGCCACCAGGATTCCCCTGCCCGCGCCCAACGACATGGATGTCTGGGTGAAGCAGTCCCAGGAAAACAGCCTGGCCGTGCTCACCAGCCAGACGGCCCTGGAAACTGCCCGCCGGGAAGTGGAACGCCAGCGGGGCGGCCATTACCCCTCCCTGGACCTGACCGCCAGCTACAGCGACAACCGGAAATCCAACCTGGGCACCGTGGATAGCAAGACGGGGGTGGTGGGCCTGGAGTTGAGCCTGCCCCTCTATCAGGGCGGCGCCATTTCATCCCGGGTCAGGCAGGCCATCGCCAACCAGGAGAAGGCCCGCTACGACCTGGACAATGCGCGCCGCGATAGCACCCTGAACGCCCGCCAGGCCTTCCTGGGCGTGGTGTCCGGCGATGCCCAGGTGAAGGCCCTGGAGCAGGCCCTTGTTTCCAGCGAATCCCAGCTCAAGTCCACCAAGCTGGGCCTGGAGGTGGGGGTGCGCACCCGGGTGGATGTGCTGAACGCCCAGCAGCTGGTGTTCTCCACCCAGCGGGACCTGGCCTCGGCCCGCTACCAGACCCTGCTGGCCGGCCTGCAACTGAAGGCGGCGGCGGGCACCCTGAGCGCCGACGACCTCAAGGCCCTGGACGCGCTGCTGAAAAAATAAGCGCTACCACCTCTCCCGCCTGCGGGGGAGGGTCGGGGCGTGGGACAGTTGCTCCTCGATCAGGGCCAGTATCCGTCCGGTCGCCCCCCGGTTGTCCCGGGTAAAGGCCAGGCCGGCCTCGGCCATCCGTTGCCGTGCTTCCGGATCCCCATGCAGCGCCAGGAGGGCGTCGCGCAATTCCGCCCCATCCGCCACCCGCCGGGCCGCGCCCCGGGCCACGGCCTGCTCCGCCGCCTCCAGGAAGTTCCAGGTA
>CAZREY010000298.1:0-3484 GCA_964599015.1 uncultured Thiobacillus sp. | reverse complement strand
CTGGTGGGGGGCATCGGCATCATGAACATCATGCTGGTGTCGGTGACGGAGCGCACCCGGGAAATCGGCATCCGCATGGCCGTGGGGGCACGCCCCCGGGACATCCTGTCCCAGTTCCTGGCGGAGGCCATCATCCTGTCCCTCATCGGCGCCCTGGCGGGCGTGGCCCTGGGGGTGGGGGGCAGCCTGGCCCTGGAGAAATGGGCGGAATGGCAGGTGGTCATCCAGGCGGACGCCGTGATCCTGGCGGTGGCGGCGGCCAGCGTGGTGGGCATCTTCTTCGGCTGGTACCCGGCCCGCAAGGCCGCCCGTCTGGCCCCCATCGATGCCCTACGCTACGATTGAGCCATGACCAAGTCCGCCCTTACCTTCTCCGGCAGCCTCATCGCCCTCTCCGCGGCCCTGTTCGCCAGCGCCCCCGCCTGGGGCCAGCAGGAGGCCCCTGCCTACGCGCCGCCCCAGTTCATCATCATCGCCCCCTCCTCGGGACAGAACCCCTACCTGATGTATGTGCCGGTACCCCAGCCCGTGCCGGCCCCCGCCGCGCCAATCGCCCCCCCGGCGCCGGCCGCCGCCGGCGTGGAAGCGCCTTCGGGGCCCAGCCTGGCGGACCTGGGCAAGTCCCTGCGCAACTACTTCACGGAAGACGAGCTGGACCTGCTGTTCGAATACATGAAGGAATCCGTGGTGGCCGCTTTCAAGGGGGAGGAGGTCTACCTGCCGCCGGACCTGGCCTTCAAGCTGGAAGTGCTGCTGGTGCGCCTGCAAAAACAAGGCGGCCTGTACATGGACAACCTGATCAAGCAGCTGGAGCGGGACCTGAAGCGGTCCCTGAAGGAAAAGCTGCTGCCGCCGCCCCTGCCCGCGTCGCCGGAACCGTCGGCGTTGCCGCCCCTCGAACCGGCCTCCGCCAAACCCGCCCCGCCACCGGCCGGCACCAGCAAACTGCCGGCCAGGAAGGCCGCCAAGACCTCCTAGCCGTGGATGGGGCTAGGGTTTGGCGGGCGTTTTCCCGGCCGTGCCGGCCATTTGCTCGAACAACTGTCCCAGGCTGAGCTGGGCCTTGGCATAGCCCTGGTCGGCGGACTTCTGGAACCAGGCCATGGCCTCGCCCGGGTTCTTCTCCACGCCATTGCCGTCCCGGTAGAGCACGCCCAGGTTGTGCTGGGCCACCTTGTCGCCGGCCTCGGCGGCCTTGCGGTACCACTTGGCGGCGGCGGCGGCATCCCGGGCCACGCCCTTGCCCTGCTCGAAGATGACACCCAGATTGTTCTGGGCGGGCACGTCGCCCGCCTCGGCGGCCTTGGCGAGCCAGTCCAGGGCCGCCTTCATGGCTGCCTCATCCTTGGCGGACTTGTGCAGCAGCCAGCCCAGGCGGCTCTGGGCGGCGGCCTGGCCCTTTTCGGCGGCCTTGAGGTACCAGCCCATGGCCTCGGCCTCGTTCTTGTCCATGCCCTGGCCCTGCTCGGCCATGAGGCCCAGGTTGAACCAGGCCAGGGGCTCGTTCTGGGCGGCGGCCTTGAGGAACCACTCCCGGGCCTGGGCGAAGTCCGCCTGCACCCCCAGGCCTTCCCGGTACAGGCGGCCCAGATTGTTCTGGGCGGCGGCATCGCTGACGGCACCCCGTTCGTACCAGGCCTTGGCGGCGGCCAGGTCGGCCGGGCCCAGGGCGCCCGTCTCCTGCAGCCAACCCAGGTGGGTGGCGGCGGTGGCATCGCCCGCGTCGGCGGCCATGCGGAACCAGCGCGCCGCTTCGCCCAGGTTCTTGGGCATGCCCTGGCCCTTCTCGAACATCCAGCCCAGGCGGCTCATTGAAGGCACGTGGCCCTGGTTGCCCGCCAGGGCCATCCAGTTGGCGGCGGCCAGGTAGTCCCGCTGGATGCCCCCCAGGGCGTCCCGGTAGATGAGGCCCAGGTTGCCCTGGGCCTCGGCGTCGCCCGCCTCGGCGGCGCGGGTGAACCACTTCACCGCCTCCTGGTAGTTCTGGGCCACGCCGTTGCCGGTGGCGTACTTGATGCCCAGGTTGTTCTGGGCCGGCACGTCGCCCAGCTCCGCCGCCCGGGTAAGCCACTGGGCGGCGATGGCCGGGTCCCTGGGCACGCCCAGGCCCTGGTCGTAGAGGGCGGCCAGCTGGGCCTGGGCGGCGGCCAGGTTGAGCTCCGCCGCGCCGCTCATGAGGGTGACGGCCTGGTCCATGTTCTGGTCCACCCCCTGGCCCTTGAGGAGCATGAGGCCCAGGTTGTAGAGGCCGATGGGGTCCTTCTGCTGGGCCGCCTTGCCGTACCACTCCGCCGCCTTGGCCAGATCCTTGGCCACGCCAAGGCCGTTCTCGAACATCCAGCCCATCTTGGCCTGGGCCTCCGGGTCCCCCGCCTGGGCCGCCATCTGGTAATAGCGCAGGGCCATCTGCATGGCCTGCACGGGGTCCGGCACCAGGCTGGGAACCTGGGCGGCGGCGGGCAGGGGGGCCGTCCCCGCCAGGGCGAGGGTCAGGGCGAGGGCGCGCAGTTTCATGGCGTTTCCTTTGTGACTGAGTCGGTTCGGTTATGCAGGGTCATTTTCTGCCTTCCGGCAGGCGATAGGTCACGGGCACGTCAACCCAGGCCGCCACGGTCTGGCCGTTCTTTCGTGCCGGGTTGAAGCGCCAGCGGGCCAATTGTTCCCGGGCATCCTGGTCCAGGATGCCATTGCCGCTGCTCTGCTTCAGCAGCATCTGGCCGGGCGTGCCGTCCGCCAGCACCTGCACCCGCATGATCAGCTTCCCCTCCACGCCATAGACATTGGCCATGATGGGATATACGAAGCTGGGGTTGGTGGCGGCATAGGTGGGCAATTCCAGGCTGTCGGAGTCGGCCTTGGGCGGGCGATTGTCCGGCTGGGGATGGAATGGCAGGGGGCAGTAGTTGGAGGGCGCCAGCACATCCAGGGTTTCCACCTTGCTGTCGGGGCGCATGACCTTCACCTCGGCGGGCTTGACCAGGGTCATGCCGCGGGCGTTGCCGCCCGGGGTGGCGCCGCCCGGCGCTGTGGGCCCCACCGCCGGCGCCATGGCGCGCCCGCCGCCGCCGCTGGCGCCGGACACGCCCCTGGGCGCCACCGGGGCCAATCCGCCCCCATCCGCCCGGGCCAGTCGCACCCCCCCCGTGCCGCCGGCATGGGTGGAGAAATCGCCGCCTCCCGGCGCTGTAGCCACCTTGTCGGCGGCCTGGCCGCCCCGCCGCTCGGGCGTCCCCCGCCCCTGGCCCCAGGGCACGGGTCCGCCGGCCTGCACCGGCACCATGAGCACGGCCCACTGGGGTCCGCTGCCCGGCTCCCCCGGCGCCAGGGCCAGGGTCTTGGCGGCCTGGCTGCTGTTGCCCGCGGGTTTGGTCCCATCCGGGCCCTTTTGGCTCCGGCCGGCCACCGGCGCTCCGGCCCGGCGTCCCGGCGCGGGGCCCGCGCCCCCCGCCAGGCGGGAACCGGCGGGCCGGTCGATGGCCGCGCC
>CAZREY010000297.1:0-3511 GCA_964599015.1 uncultured Thiobacillus sp. | reverse complement strand
GGAAACCATTGAAAACATGCGGGAAACGTTTCCCGCATGTTTTCAATGGTTTCCACTTCATTGTGGAGAAAATAGATTTGTCCGCCGCGCTTCAATTCCCGCAGACAGGCCTCCCGCACCAGGCCCTTGCTGTAGGGCTGAACGAAGGTCTTGATGGCCAGGCGCTTCTGGGGAGCGGTGGCGATGACCGAGAAGTCCCGGATACCCTCCAGGGACATGGCCAGGGTGCGGGGGATGGGCGTGGCGGTGAGGGTCAGGATGTCCACCTCGGCCCGCAACTCCTTCAGACGCTCCTTCTGGCGCACGCCGAAGCGGTGTTCCTCGTCGATGATCACCAGGCCCAGGTTCTTGAACACGACCTCCTTGCCCAGGAGCTTGTGAGTGCCGATGACCAGATCGATGCGCCCTGTCTTTAGACCTTCCAGGGCAGCGCCCACTTCCTTGGTCGAGCGGAAGCGGGACAGTTCCGCCAGGCGCACGGGCAGGTCGGCGAAGCGGTCGGAGAAGGTCTGGAAGTGCTGCTCCGCCAGCAGGGTGGTGGGGCACAGCACCGCCACCTGGCGCCCGGCGGCCACGGCCACGTAGGCGGCCCGCAGGGCCACTTCCGTCTTGCCGAAGCCCACGTCGCCGCACACCAGCCTGTCCATGGGCCGGCCGGAACGCATGTCCGCCACCACCGCGTCGATGGCTGCCAGCTGGTCCGGGGTCTCCTCGAAGCCGAAGCCCCCGGCGAAGGCGTCCAGGTCGTGGTCGCTGACCTGGAAGGCATGGCCCTGGCGGGCGGCACGCTGGGCATAGAGGTTGAGCAGCTCCGCCGCCGTGTCCCGGGCCTTTTCCATGGCCCGGCGCCGGGCCTTCTCCCACTGGCCGCTGCCCAGCTTGTGCAGGGGCACGTTATCAGGATCGCCCCCCAGATAGCGGGCCACCAGGTGCAGGTGGGCCACCGGCACGTAGCGCTTGTCGCCACCCGCGAACTCCAGGGTGAGGAACTCCTCCTGGCCGTCCCCCAGGTCCATGCCCGTGAGGCCCCGGTAGCGGGCGATGCCGTGCTGGGCATGCACCACCGGGTCGCCGGTCTTCAGTTCCGTCAGGTCCTTGAGCAGGCCCTCCGCCGTGCTGGCCCGGCGGCCCTCCCGGCTGCGCCGGGCGATGGGACTGCGCGCATACAGCTCGGTCTCCGTGAATACGGCCAGTCCCGTCCCGGGGTCCATGAAGCCACTGGCCAGGGGGCCGGTGGTAAGCAGGAAGGCATGTGGGGCAAGCTTCGTCGCATCCGGCCAGCCCTCCAGCAAGACCGGCCTCAAACCGTGCTCCGCCAGGGCATTGGCCAGGGTTTCCCGCCGCCCCAGGCTTTCCGCCACCAGCAGCGTAGTGCCCGGAAAGCCGTCCAGATGGGCTTGCAGGCGCTGATAGGGGTTGTCCGCCTTGCGCTCCACTTCCACGGCGGGAGCGGCCAGGAAGGGCAGGGCCTCCTCCCCATCGCCGCGCCCCCCGATCTCCAGGCGGGAGTAAGGCCGCAGCCTGGCGAAGAAATGGTCCGGTGGCAGGAACAGGGCATCGGGGGGCAGCAGGGGCCGATGCCTGTCGCCCGCCAGCAGGCGGTGGCGGCTCTGGGTGTCCTGCCAGAAGCCCTCCACCGCGCTCTGGATGTCGCCCTGCAGCACCAGGGCGGTCTCCACCGCCAGGTAGTCGAACAGGGTGGCAGTGGCGTCGAAGAACAGGGGCAGGTAGTACTCCACGCCCCCCGGCGCCAATTTGTTGGAGACGTCCTTGTAGACCTGGCTCTTGGACGGGTCGCCCTCGAAGCGTTCGCGGAAGTTCTGGCGGAAGCGGGTGACGCCATCCTCGTCCAGGGGCACTTCCCGGGCCGGCAGGAGGCGGATCTCCGCCACCTTGTAGAGGGTGCGCTGGGTGTCCGGATCGAAGGCGCGGATGGTCTCGACCTCATCGTCGAACAGGTCGATGCGGTAGGGCAGGGCAGAGGTTTGTTCTCCTCCCATGGGGAACAGGTCCACCAGGCCGCCCCGCACGGCGAATTCGCCGGGTGAAAGCACCTGGGTCACCGCCACATAGCCTGCTGCCGCCAGTCGGCCCCGCAGCTTCTCCACATCCAGCCGGTCCTTTTCCTTGAGCAGGAAGGTGTGGGCGTTCAGGTAGGCCGGCGGGCACAGACGCTGCATGGCCGTGGCCACGGGGGCCACCAGCACGTCCACCTTGGCGTCATGGGCCAGCCAGAGGGTGGACAGGCGCTCTGAGACGATGTCCGGGTGGGGGGAGAGGGGGTCGTAGGGCAGGGTCTCCCAGTCCGGCAGCAGGCGGGCCACCAGGGCGGGGTCGAACCAGGCCAGTTCCTCCACCAGGCGGGCGGCATCCTGGGCGGACTGGGTCAGCACCAGCAGGCGGCGTCGTTGGGCCAGGCCCGAGAGGATCAGACTGTCGGCGGAGCCGGGGGGTGGGGCCAGGCGTTTGCGTTGGCCCTGGAGAGGGAAGACTGGCTGGAACTGCATGGAGACAACGTCGCAAAAGGCCACATTATCCCCGACGAATCCCGGGGGGACAGCCTCATTGTTGCGCCTGGTTCATGTGCATGAGCCGCTGGGCCAGGGTGCCGATGATGCGGCGGGACAGGGGCGCGGAGAAGCGCATCAGTTCCTCCAGCATCTCCGGGGGCAGCACCAGGGCGGTGACCTCGGTTTCCGCCCGCACGCTGGCGGTGCGCACCTCATCGAGCAGGTAGGCCATCTCGCCGATGAGGTTGCCTTCATCCAGTTCCACCAGTTTCTTCTCGCCCTGTTCCAGGCGCTTGTAGACCCCCACCCGGCCGGCGTGGATGAAGATGGCCTCCTTGGAGGTGTCGCCCTCGTAGATCAGCGTTTCGCCCATGGCATAGACATGGCCGTACTTGGCCAGCAGGCGGTTGGCGCGGGCGAAGACCATGCCTTCCAACCGGCTTGGGCCCTGGCCCTCGGTGTGCAGGAACAATTTTTCCAGGGCCGCCACATCCACCTTGGTCAGGGCATAGAGGAACTGGGCCCAGAAATAGAAGGCCACGCACGCGAAGTAGGCCCCGATGAGGATGAATACCACGCCCCCGAGGGCGCCATATACGGCCTGGTATTTCTCGATCCGGAAGAAATGGCCGAACCCCAGGAACAGGGCCGTCAGGGTCAGGGTGGCCAGGGCGCTGACCACCAGGGCCGGCCTTCTCGGCGGATGGGCCAGGGGCAGGCGGCGGAACGCCAGATAGACCAGGGTCCAGACTGCCAGCAGGGCGAAGCCCACGTTCAGAATCTTGAACAGGCGGGTCTGTCCTGCTTCCAGCAACTGGGCCTGGACGAAGAAATTCAGGCTGGCTTGCACGGCTACTGCCGTGAGCACCAGGCCGAACACCAGGGGAATGATGAGGAGAGGCAGGGCCCAGTTCACCACGAACTTGCGCTTGGCCTCGTCGGGAAAGATCACCCGGAAGGCGGATTGCAGGGCATTGAGCAGGCCCCGGGATGAGAGCAGC
>CAZREY010000296.1:0-3515 GCA_964599015.1 uncultured Thiobacillus sp. | reverse complement strand
CGGGCCTGGAATTCGCCGCCGGCACGCCCTACCACACTGTCCTGCGGCGGCAACGCCCCACCCCCGAGCGCATCTTCCCGGGGGAGATCGCCGCCGTGGTGAAGGAGGCCCTGGCCAATGTGGTGCAGGAGGGCACCGCCCGGCGCCTGCGAGGCAGCTACCCCCTGGGGGAGGGCCGCTTCCTGCCCCTCGGCGGCAAGACGGGCACCGGCGACCACCGCTTCGAGGTCTATGCCGCCAACGGCACGGTGCTGGAATCCAAGGTCATGAACCGCACCGCCACCTTCGCCTTCTACCTGGGCAGCCGTTTCTTCGGCGTCATGACCGTGTTCGTGCCCGGCGAGGCCGCGGGCGATTACCACTTCACCAGCGGCCTGGCGGTGCAGATCGTCAAGAACATGGAGCCCGCCCTGCGCCCCCTCGTACTGGGCGGGGAAAAACCCGAGGCCACGTGGGATGAACTGCTGCGGGACTTCGAGGCGGAGGCCATGCGGGACGGCGCCGCGCGCCAGACCCCTCTCCTTCCCCCGCCTGCCGCCGGAAAACCCGTGGCCAAGCCTCCCGCCCCCAAGCCGACCGAGCCAGTCCGGGAAGCGGAAAAGCCCGCCGCCGTCGCCCCGCCCGTGCAGGAGGTGATCCGCCCGGTGGAGCCGCCACCCGCGCCGCCGCCACCCCAGATGGACAAACCGGACCCCCTGCCGCCGCCCCAGGCCCCCCCGCCCAAGGAAAAACCCGCCGGCCCCTGGGCGCCCGCCGCCGGCTCGGGTTTTCAGTTCTTCTAAAAGAAAAAACGCCGCGCATGCGGCGTTTTTTCTGGAGTGGCGCGGCTCAGTGGGTGGGGCGCTTCATGAAGTTGACCACCTTGGCCTCGTTGGGGGGGCCCTTGCGCAGGCCGCTGGCGCAGGAGGTCCCCTCGGTCTCCATGACGAAGCCCTCGGCTTCGTGCAGCAGGTTGATCACGTCCACGAAGAAGCGCTCCTTGGCCATGGCCAGGGCGGTACGGCCGCCATCGTTGGCGGCCTTCACCTCGGCACCGGCGTTGAGCAGCACCTCGCACACCGCCGCCTCGCCGCCGCCGGCGGCCAGCATGAGGGGGGTGAGGCCGTAGAAGATGCGGTGGTTCACGTCCGCGCCGGCCTCCACCAGGGACTGGACCACGGGGGCGAAGCCGCAGTCCAGCTCGTGGTTGTAGGCGGCCTTGAAGATGGGGGTCCAGCCCTGGGCATCCTGGGCATTGGCATCGGCGCCGGCGGCCAGCAGGGCCTTCACCACCTCCTCATGGCCGTTGAAGGCCGCCAAATGCAGGGCGGTGTTGCCCTCGGCATCCACGCCGTTGACGCTGGCGCCTGCGGCCAGGAGGTCTTGGACTTGTTGCAGGTCGCCGGCCTGGGCGGCGCTTTGAAGAGTAGCGGACATGTCTGACTCCTGAATCGGGTTAATTCCCGACCATTCTACTCAACAATTAACCGGAGTGGAACCCAGGAGACCGAGTTCAGCGAGACCTCCCAGGAGCATATGGGCATCTAAACCGTTTTGAACCAACAGGAAGGTGGCGGTGGCCGAACGCCGGCCGTCATCGCAAAACACGATGCAGGGCCGGGCGCGGTCCAGTTCCGCCATCCTGATCCGCAACAGCAGCAGGGGCAGGTTGAGGGCCCCTTGCAGGCTGCCCTGGGAGAATTCCTCCCGGGTCCGCACATCCACCAGCTGGGCGCCTTGCCGGGCCAGGCTCTCCGCAGCCTGGGGCGTCAGGCCCCGCACCAGGTTGCTTTGCAGCAGGTCGCGGAAATCCTGGCCGCCCAGGCACATGACCTGGCCGTCCGTCAGCATGGTCACGGTGGCGTTGCGGGGCGCGCCGGAGAGCAGGGCCTCCTCGCCAAAGGTCTGTCCCGGCCCGATCTCGGCCAGGGGCACCACCTTGCCGCTGGGGGCCAGCCGGGTCACCTGGGCACGCCCGGATCGCAGCAGGTAGAACACATCTCCCGGCTCCCCCTGGGTGATGAGAACCTGTCCGGCCGTCACCTCCCGGGGGGAGAAGCTTTCCAGCAAAGCCTGGTAATGGGTGGCGGGCACCCGGCTGAAGGCGGGGTTGCCCAGCAGCTCCAGCATCCACCGGGGATCGTCCGCTTCCAGTTCCACCACCTGGAAACTGTCGACGGAAGGCAGGCCTGGATCGTCGTCCACCATGATTACAAGCCCAGGCTGTCCCACATGGCATCCACCCGCCGCTTCACCTCGTCCGTCATGCGGATGGGCGTGCCCCATTCCCGGCTGGTTTCGCCGGGCCACTTGTTGGTGGCGTCGATGCCCATCTTGCTGCCCAGTCCGGACACCGGGCTGGCGAAATCCAGGTAGTCGATGGGGGTGTTCTCCACCAGCAGGGTGTCCCGCGCCGGATCCACCCGGGTGGTGAGGGCCCACATGACGTCGTTCCAGTCCCGCACGTTCACGTCCTCGTCGGTGACCAGGATGAACTTGGTGTACATGAACTGACGCAGGAAGGACCACACGCCGAACATCACCCGCTTGGCATGTCCCGGATACTGCTTCCTCATGCTCACCACCGCCATGCGGTAGGAGCATCCCTCCGGCGGCAGATAGAAGTCGGTGATCTCGGGAAACTGCTTTTGCAGCAGGGGCACGAACACCTCGTTCAGGGCCACCCCCAGGATGGCGGGCTCGTCCGGCGGCTTGCCGGTGTAGGTGCTGTGGTAGATGGGGTCCCGGCGCATGGTGATGCGCTCGACGGTGAAGACGGGGAAGGTCTCCTGCTCGTTGTAGTAACCGGTGTGGTCACCGTAAGGACCCTCCAAAGCGGTTTCCCCGGGATGGATCACGCCCTCCAGCACGATCTCGGCGGAGGCTGGCACCCGCAGCTCGCTGCCCAGGGCCTTGGCCACCTCGGTCTTGGCGCCCCGCAGCAGGCCGGCGAACTGGTACTCGGACAGGCTGTCGGGCACCGGGGTCACGGCGCCGAGAATGGTGGCCGGGTCCGCCCCCAGAGCCACGGCCACGGGGAAGGGCTGGCCGGGGTTCGCCGCCTGGTGATCGCGGAAGTCCAGCGCACCGCCGCGGTGGGCCAGCCAGCGCATGATGACCTTGTTGGGGGCGATGACCTGCTGCCGGTAGATGCCCAGGTTCTGGCGCGGCTTGTGGGGCCCCTGGGTGATGACCAGGCCCCAGGTGATGAGGGGCGCCACGTCCCCGGGCCAGCAATGCTGGATGGGCAGGCGGGACAGATCCACGTCCTTGCCTTCCCAAACGATGTCCTGGCAGGCGGGGGAACGCACCTCCCTGGGGCTCATGTTGAGCACCTGCTTGAGCACGGGCCACTTGTCCCAGGCGTCCTTCAGGCCCTTCGGCGGCTCCGGCTCCTTCAGGTAGGCCAGCAGCCTGCCGATCTCCCGCAGCTTGGCCGGGTCTTCCTCCCCCATGCCCAGGGCCACCCGCTTCACCGTGCCAAAGAGGTTGGCCAGCACCGGGATCGTGGCGCCCTTGGGCTTCTCGAACAGCAG
>CAZREY010000295.1:0-3551 GCA_964599015.1 uncultured Thiobacillus sp. | reverse complement strand
CTCAGCTGGGAGAGCGCCGCGTTCGCAATGCGGAGGTCGGGAGTTCGATCCTCCTTCGGTCCACCACCCCAACAGCCCCGTTTTCCGTGTAAAACAGCGCATCGGTTCGGATGCGCAACCCCATGGAAAAACCCTACGCCCCTTCCTGCGACCGCAACCGGGAACCCATCCTGGCGGTGCTGCGGGATCACTTCACGGACCGCGCCCAGGTGCTGGAAATCGGCAGCGGTACCGGCCAGCATGCCGTGTTCTTCGCCGCCGCCCTTCCCCGCCTCACCTGGCAGTCCTCGGACCGCATGGAGAACCTCCCGGGCATCCGGGCCTGGCTGGATGAGGCCGCCCTGCCCAACACGCCGCCCCCCCTGGAGCTGGACGTGACGGGAACCTGGCCGGCCCGGCGCTTCGATGCCGCCTTCAGCGCCAACTGCCTGCACATCATGGGCTGGGAAGAGGTGGAACGTCTGTTCGCGGGGTTGCCCGCCATCATGGCGGACGACTTCAAGCTCCTGATCTACGGCCCCTTCAACTACGGTGGCCGCTACACCAGCGACAGCAATGCCGCCTTCGATGTGTGGCTCAAGGAGCGGGGCGCCCATCAGGGCATCCGGGATTTCGAGGCGGTGGATGCCCTGGCCCGGGGCATCGGCCTGGCGCTGGTGGAAGACCGGGCCATGCCTGCCAACAATCGCTGCCTGGTGTGGCGGCGGGCGCAAGCCTAGCCTCGGCATGTCCCCCGTCCTGCTGGCTGGCGCGGAGGCATTGACGCAGGCGGAGTGGTCAGACCTGGCCACGGGGAACGATCCCTTCGTCAGCCGCGCCTTCCTGGGGGCGGCTGAACGGACGGGTGCGGCGACGGAGGTATTGGGCTGGCGGCCCATGCACCTGGCCCTGCGGGGGGCGGACCGGCGACTGGCGGGCTTGCTGCCCCTCTACCTGCGGCATAACTCCTTCGGCGACTTCTCCCGGGATTGGGACTGGGCGGGGGCCTGGCGCCAGGCCGGGCTGGCGTACTACCCCAAGCTGGTCACCGGCGTGCCCTTCACCCCTTCGCCGGGGCCGCGCCTGCTGACGCGGACGGGAGCGAAGGCCACGGAGGGACCGGCCCTCATCGGTGCCGTGCGGGAGTTGGCCGGGGAATTGAAGGTGTCGTGCTGGCAGTGCCTGTTCGTGGAGGAAAAAGACCGGGACCTGCTGGCGTCGGCTGGGTTGCTGCTGCGTCGGGGCGTGCAGTTCCACTGGCTGAATCGCGGCTACAGGGACTTCGCGGATTTCCTGGAGGGCTTTGGCGCGGACAAGCGCAAGAAGCTGAAGCGGGAACGCCGGGGGGTGGCGGAGTCGGGACTGCGCATCCAGGCCCACAATGGGGACGAGATCGACGCCCTCCTGTGGGCGGCCATCCACCGGCATTACCGGGATACCTTCGTCCGCCACGGCAACCACCCCGCCTTTTCCCAGGCGTTCTTCCGCGAGGTGGGGGCCGGCCTGGGGCGGCGCATGGTGGTGTTCGTGGCCTGGCAGGGAGAACGGCCGGTGGCCTCGGCCATCTGCTACCAGGACGAGACCACCCTTTACGGCCGCCATTGGGGCACGGACATCCACTGTCCCGGGCTGCATTTCGAGCTCTGTTACTACAGCGGCATCGAGTACGCCATCGCCCGGGGGCTGAAGCGTTTCGAACCCGGCGCCCAGGGGGAGCACAAGCTGGCGCGGGGGTTCGAGCCCCAGTCCACCTGGTCGGCCTTCTGGATCGCGGATGGGCGCATGGGCCAGGCCGTGGCCCATTTCCTGGCCCGGGAGGACGCGGCCATGGTGGATTACCAGGCGGAGATGGCCCGCCGCCTGCCCTACAAGCAGGGGACTTTGTAAGCCGGTTCAGCGATACCGCCCGAGCGTTTCAGCCAGGGCCGCCGCCACCGTCTGCCGCAGGGAGGCCGGGCCCAGCACCTCGCACTCCGGGCCGTGCTTGAGGATGTCCATGACCAGTTCCCGGTCATCCGCGTAGGGGATTTCCAGTTCATAGGCCCCGTCCGGGTGCCAGCGGCATTTTTGCCGGGGGTGCCATTTCTCCGCGGCCACCCAGCGGGCCCGGGCCGGGCTGAATTTCAGGCGGGCCCACTGCAGCTTGCTGCCGGAGAAGATGCCGTAGCCGGCCCCCAGGGTTTGGTCCAGTTTGGATGCCGGGATGTCCCTGGCCTTCTTCTCCAGGATGTCCGCCTTCTGGATGGCGTCCACGGCAAAGCTGCGCAGGCCGTCCCGCAGGTGGCACCAGGCGTCCAGGTACCAGTTCTCCCGGTAGTGCACCAGGCGCTGGGGCGAGACTTCACGGGCGGTGGTCTCGTCCGTGCCCCGGGCGTGGTAGGCGATGCGCAGGCGCTTGCGGCCCAGCAGGGCGGAGCCCACTTTCTCGAAGTGGGCCAGGGGCATGGGCCGGGCCGCCAGGCCGATGATCCGCACCCGCCGTCGGACCTCTTCCGCGGTGCCGTCGGGGGCGCGCAGAAATTCGCCCAGCCGTTCCATGAGGGGCGCCACGTGGGGGCCCAGCAGGCCGCCCTTGTCCAGGCCGGCCAGCAGGTGCTGCATGGTGAGCAGGGCGTGGATCTCCTGGGCGGAGAACCACAGGCCCGGCAGTTCCACCTGCTTCCCACCGCCTTGTGTGCCGGCCTCCCGGCGATAGCCCCCCGCGTCCCGGTCGTAGACTATGGGCAGCTGCAGGCGGTCGCGCAGGTATTGCAGGTCCCGTTTCAGGGTGGCGCGGGAGACTTCCAGTTCCGCCAGCAGGGCCTCGAAGGAAGCCACGCCCCGGGCACGGATGAGTTGGTCGATCTTGTAGAAGCGCTCGGTGCGGTCCATGGTCCTGGCGGTGTTGGGGGTGCTGGACGTAGGGTAGATCAACCCAGCAGCACGGAGCCAATGGTCATGGCCAGGGAAACCAGGCTGACGGCGAAAACAAGGCTGTCCGGCTGGGAAAGCAGACGGGTGAAGACCTGGCATTTCATGGGGGAGGCTCCATTGTCGCGATGGAGCCAGTCTGGCGGGGGCTGGGCTCATGACGTGAGCCTCAGAAAATCATGATTTTCTTAAATGCATCACAAAGCTTGTTGCAACGCAAGTGCTCCCGTATAGTCGCGCACGCAGGTTTCAAGTGGAGTTTGTTCGGCTGTGTCTTACCCTTGGTTGGTATTTCAGTTGCACCCCTAGCTTGGCGCTTGCGCGGCGGGGGTATCCCCGTCATCCATTCACGCATTTAGGATGATCAATATGGCAACTGGTACCGTTAAGTGGTTCAACGATTCCAAGGGTTTCGGCTTCATCACCCCCGATGAAGGCGGCGAGGATCTCTTCGCCCACTTCTCCGCGATCCAATCCAAGGGCTTCAAGAGCCTGAAGGAAGACCAGAAGGTGGAGTTCGATGTGACCACGGGTCCCAAAGGGAAGCAGGCGTCCAACATTCGCCCCCTCTGAGCGTCTCCCGCTTTTGCGAAAGCCCGCCTCGGCGGGCCTCAGGCTGCTGACGAACCCCGTCATTTTTGGCGGGGTTTTGTCTTATTGGG
>CAZREY010000294.1:0-3568 GCA_964599015.1 uncultured Thiobacillus sp. | reverse complement strand
CCAGCGCCACCAGAAGAGCGGCCTGGTGGAGGCACGTGAGGTGCTGAAGGACGTGCGCGGCATCGCCTTCACCGAATTCCAGAACGACGATGTGGTGCGCCACCCCCTGGTGGCCCGCATCATCGACGCCTATGACTCCTACAACAATGCCCTCCATAAAAAAGCCGACGCTTGAGCTGGCCATCCAGTTCGCCGCCAAGGCGGACCTGCCTGCCCGGGCCGACTTTCGCCGCTGGGCCAAGGCCGCCCTGCAAACCGATGTCTCCGCCACCCTGCGCATCGTGGATGCCGAGGAAGGCCTGGCCCTGAACCGGGACTACCGGGGCAAGGACTACGCCACCAACGTGCTCACCTTCGAGTACGGCCGGGACCCGGACACCGGGGCGCTGACCGGCGACATCGTGCTGTGCGCCCCGGTGGTGGAAAAGGAAGCCAAGGCCCAGCGCAAGGCCCTGGCCGCCCACTACGCCCACCTCACGGTGCACGGCCTGCTGCACCTCCAGGGCTACGACCACGAAACCGGCGAAATGGACGCGGTTGCCATGGAGGCGGTGGAAAGCTTTATCATGCAGGCGTTGGGATTTCCCGACCCGTATCAATGACTTATGAACGACGACAGTAGTCCGCGACCTAATTTCCTCGAACGTCTCACCGCCTGGCTCTCCCGGGAGCCGGACAACAAGGAAGAGCTCCTGGAGCTCCTCCACGCCGCCTACGAGAACAATCTGCTGGATGCCGATGCCCTGTCCATGATCGAAGGGGTCATGCAGGTGTCCGAGATGCAGGTGCGGGAGATCATGATCCCCCGGGCCCAGATGGACGTGGTGGACATCAACACCCCCCCGGAAAAGCTGCTGCCCTTCATCATCGAGGCCGCCCATTCCCGCTTCCCCGCCATCGACGGCGACCGGGACGACGTGGTGGGCATCCTCCTGGCCAAGGATCTGCTGCGCCTGTGCACGGACGAGGAGGTGGACCTGAGGGACATGCTGCGTCCCGCCGTGTTCATCCCCGAGTCCAAGCGCCTGAACGTGCTGCTGCGGGAATTCCGCGCCTCCCGCAACCACATCGCCATCGTGGTGGACGAGTACGGCGGCGTGGCCGGCCTGGTGACCATCGAGGACGTGCTGGAGCAGATCGTCGGCGACATCGAGGACGAGTACGACTTCGACGAGGCGGAGGACAACATCGTCTCCGACGAGAAGGGCGCCTGGCGGGTGAAGGCCCAGACCGAGGTGGATGACTTCAACCAGGCCCTGGGGGCCCGCTTCAGCGACGACGAATTCGACACCGTGGGCGGCCTGGTCATCAATGCCTTCGGCCGCCTGCCCAAGCGGGGCGAGAACGTGGAGATCGCCGGTTTCCGCTTCCACGTGCTGCGGGCCGACAGCCGCCGCCTGCACACCCTGAAGGTGGAACGCCTGCCCCAGGCCAGCCTGCTGTGAGCCACGGCCCCGACCCCCGCCTCAAGCCCGTCCTGCTGTTCTTCCTGCTTCTGGCCCTGTTTCCGGCCATTGGCAGCGTGGCCCGCCTGGTCCAGGGCGAGGCCCCGGCGCCCCTGGACTGGCTGGGCATCGGCGCCTTCCCCCTGCTGCTCTGGCTGTGGTGGCGTTATTTCTCCCGCTTCGGCGGTGGGGCCACCTGCCAGGGCGGCTGCCTGCCCGCCCGGCCGGACGAGCCTGAAACCCCGCGTAAGTAAACACTCACCTTGCCAGGCCGGCGCGCCGCCGGTAAGTTAACACGCCATTGAATTCGCGGCGGCGCACCGCATCTGTCCTGCTGTTGCTTGCCGCATTCCGAAGGAATTCTCATGACCGCTTGGACCGATTTTCTCGCCGCCCAGGGCGCGCGCCTGCAGGATGGCGTGGCCGCCGACTTCGGCGACGCCCCGGGTGAACTGGCCGCCGCCAATAACCAGACCGTGCTGGCCGACCTGTCCCACTACGGCCTCATCGGCTTTGCCGGCGAGGAGGCCCAGACTTTCCTCCACAGCCAGATCACCAACGACCTGCGGGGCCTGCGGGAATCCGCCGCCGTGTTCGCCGGCTACCTCTCCCCCAAGGGCCGCATGCTGGCAAACTTCCTGGTGATGAAACGGGGCGGGGACATCCTGGTGATGCTGCCCGCCAGCCTGCGGGAGGCCATCCAGAAACGCCTGTCCATGTTCATCCTGCGGGCCAAGGTGAAGGCCCGGGACGCCTCCGGCGAATGGGTGCGCCTGGGCCTGGCCGGCCCCGGCGCTGCGGATCTGGCGAAAAACGCCCTGGGCACCGCCCCGCCGGAAGGCATCATGGGCATGGCCCATGCCGACTCCGCCTTCATCCTGCGCCTGGGGGACGACCGCTTCGACCTGTTCGTCGCCCCGGACACCGCGCCGGCCCTGTGGCAAAAGCTGGCCGCGGCGGCCCGTCCCGTGGGCGCCCCGGTCTGGGACTGGCTGCTCATCAACGCCGGCATCCCCGCCGTCCTGCCCCAGACCCAGGACCACTTCGTGCCCCAGATGGCCAACATGGAAGTGCTGGGGGGCGTGAGCTTCAACAAGGGCTGCTATCCCGGCCAGGAGATCGTGGCCCGCAGCCAGTACCTGGGCAAGGTGAAGCGCCGCCTGTTCCTGGCCCACCTGGATGCGCCCGCCCAGCCCGGCGACGAGCTCTTCGCCCCGGAGCCGGCGGACCAGGCCTGCGGCCTGGTGGCCAACGCCGCTCCTGCCCCCGGCGGCGGCTGGGACGTGCTGGCGGTGGCCCTCTCCCCCAGCGTGGAGTCCGGCGAGGTGCGCCACAAGGCCCGGGACGGCGCCCCCCTGCGGTTCCGTGCCTTGCCCTATCCCGTGGCCCCATAAGCGGGACATGAATTTCTACGTCTGGTACCGGGTGGAGCGGGACGACCGGGACACGGAAACCGCCGTGCGCGGCATGATGGCCCGCCTGGCCTGCCGCAGCGGCATTGCCGGGCAACTGCTGAAGAAACGGGACGAACCCCGGCTGTGGATGGAGGTCTATGCCGACGTGGCCGACCCGGACGGTTTCACGCGCCTGATGACGCAGAAAGTGGATGAGTTCGACCTGGGCATGTTCATCGACGGCACCCGCCGCGTGGAGGCCTTCCGCGCGGACTGGTCCACCACCCCCACTTGCTCAACCCAACCCTGAGACCACACACCCCATGGCCCGACAGAACGGCGAACGCAAGCACCAGATCCTGCAGACCCTGGCCCAGATGCTGGAGGCCCCCCAGGCGGAAAAGGTCACCACCGCCGGCCTGGCCGCCCGCCTGGAGGTGTCCGAGGCGGCCCTCTACCGCCACTTCGCCAGCAAGGCCCAGATGTACGAGGGCCTCATCGAGTTCATCGAACAGACCCTGTTCGGCTTCATCAACCGCATCAACTCGGAAGAACCCAAGGGCATCAACCAGGTGCGGGCCATGGCCCAGCTGCTGCTGGCCTTCGCGGAAAAGAACCGGGGCATGACCCGGGTGCTCACCGGCGAGGTGCTGGTGAACGAGAATGCCCGCCTCCAGGCCCGGGTCAACCAGCTCCTGGACCGGGTGGAGGCCAGCATCAAGCAGTCCC
>CAZREY010000293.1:0-3570 GCA_964599015.1 uncultured Thiobacillus sp. | reverse complement strand
CCCAATAAGACAAAACCCCGCCAAAAATGACGGGGTTCGTCAGCAGCCTGAAGCCGGCTGATGCCGGCTTTTTTCATTACCCGCGATTTCCAGCCCTGACGGCTAGCCGTTCCTGAGGGTGGCGATCAAGCCTTCCACCGCGTCCTCCACCATGTCCAGCACGTGGTCGAAACCCTGGCTGCCGCCGTAATAGGGGTCAGGCACTTCCTGGTTGGCATACTGGCTGCTGAAGCTCAGGAAGAGCCGCACCTTGTGGCGCTGGGGTTCCGGGCATTGCCGCAGCAGGGACTGGTAGTTGTCCTGGTCCATGGCCAGGATAAGGTCGAAC
The DNA here is from genome assembly GCA_964599015.1 of uncultured Thiobacillus sp. Taxonomy (GTDB): domain Bacteria; phylum Pseudomonadota; class Gammaproteobacteria; order Burkholderiales; family Thiobacillaceae; genus PFJX01. Next base: position 3,242 of record CAZREY010000293.1, on the reverse strand, counting down.
TCGCTGAAATCCCGGCTGCTGACCTGCCGGGCGCGCAGGGCCGACAAGTCATAGCCCCGGTTCCGCGCGGCCTCCTGGGCCCGCCGGTCCGGCGGTTTGCCCACGTGGTAGTCGTGAGTGCCGGCGGAATCCAGGCGCACCCGCTCAAGCAGTCCGGCCTCTTCAAGCTTGTCGCGCAATACGCCTTCGGCGGTGGGCGATCTGCAGATGTTGCCCATGCAGACCAGCAGAATGGATGGATTGTCCTTTTGATTCATATGGCCAGGCCGGCCCTGCGAGCCGGACGATCATTCAGGGGGCGGGAGTGTAACAACGAATGGAATGTCCCAAGCGCTCAGGGCAGGCGCAGGGTGAACAGGGCCCCGTCCTGGTTGCTCAGGCGCAGCTTGCCCTTCCGTCCCCGGTTCTCGTGGGCCTCGGCCACCATCTGGGCGAACTGGAGCCCCAGGCCCGTGCCGGTGGAACGGTAGGGCTGTCCCTCGGCGAAGGCCCGCAGCACGTGTTCGGGATAGCCGTCCGAATCGTCCCATACGGAAATTTCCAGGTTGTCGTCCTGCATGGCCATGCCGATGCGGATCTGGCTCCGGGCATAACCCAGGGAATTGTGGATGGCGTTGATCAGGGCCATTTCCACCAGGTTGCGGTCGAAGAACCAGATTTCCGGCACCCCGTCGGCGATCCGCACCTCCACCCCCAGGCGGCCCCGGGCCAGGGAGGAGGCGGTGTCCCGCAGTTCTTCCGCCAGGTCCCGGGGCGAGTAGGCATCCACCAGGGTGGCCATGGACTGGTGCCGGGCCTTGTACACCAGCAGGGCCTGCTGCAGCCGGTCGATGACCCGCTGGCACAGCAGGCGCGCCTCGTCCACCCCATGGTCATGCTGGGGCTGCCCCGTGACCGGGATGCCGTCGATGGTCATGGCCAGCAGGCCCAGGTTGTTCTTGAGCTCGTGCATCAGCCCAGCGTAGAGGTCCGTGCTTTCCATTGTCATTCCTTCTATCTCCTGCGAATGCCGTAGCGGGCTTCCACGTCCTTCATCTGGGCCCGCAGGGTGGCCAGGCGCCCATGGCCCGGGGCCTGCTTTTCGGCATCCAGCAGGAATCCCCTGGCCTGTTCCATCAGCTCGTCGTCCATGCCCGACTGCTCTATGTGCTTGAGCATGACCCACACCGTGTTCATGAGGATGCGCGGGTTGTGGGGGGCCTCCCAGCAGGCCTCCCGCAGTTTCTCCATGGCCGGTCCGTAATTGCCCTTGTGGGCCAGGATGACCGCCTCGTTGTTGAGGTTGCGCACCATGGACGTGGCGTCCTTGAGCAGTTGCTCCCCCGCATCGCCCCGCCCGGCCTGGTCGTAGATGCGCTTGGCCTTGGCCAGCAGGGAGTCGCTGTCGTGGGCGTTGCGGGCCACGTCGCGGATGATGGCGTCCGCCTGTTCCTCGCGGCCGGAGGCCATGCAGGCCCCGGCGAAATCCAGCATGAAGCGCTCATCCGTGCGGGCCCCCTCCTGGTTGAGCTGCGCGGCCTCGTCCATGGCCTTTTCGGCCTCCGTCTTGTTGCCCGTCTTGGCGTAGACGATGCTGCGCACCACCGCGCCGACGAACTGACCCTCCGGATTGGCCTGCAGGAGATGCTTGCCCTTCTTCAGGGTTTCCAGCGCGCCGTTGGTGTCCCCCTGCTCCACCTGCACGCGGCACAGATGGCCGTAGTCCTCGGCGGTGACAAAGACGGAATTGCGTCCCTTCTCCAGGGCGTTGTTGTAGGCCTGCTTGGCCGTATCCAGGTCGCCGTTGTCGAAGGCCACCTCCCCCAGGCGCTGCTGGCGGCGCACCGTCTTGGCGGAGATGGTCACGCCCTTCTGCAGCGCTTCCTGGGCGCCCGCCCGATCCTTCTTGGCCAGGCGCACCTCGGCCAGCAGGTCATAGGCAGACACCATCTCGCCCGACTGGTCCAGGATGTCCCGCAGGATCTGCTCCGCCTCCTCTTCCTTCTTCAGGTTGTGCAGGGCCCGGGCCAGGCCCAGGCGGGCCCAGGGGATGGCCCGCATCTCGATGATCTGGCGGTACAGGGCCTCCGCCTCCTCGAAGCGGCCCATGGCGTTCAGCACCTCCCCCTTGAAGCGCAGGGCGTCCACCACGTACTTGGGCTTGGTCTTGAGGATTTCGTCGCAGCCGTTCACGGCCTCTTCCAGGTCGTGGTTCTCGAAGTGGCGGTAGACTTGGGCGAAGGTGAGCTTGCGCAGGAGGATGCTGTCCAGGCGGCTGCGCATCAGTTCGGCGCTGAAGGGCTTGATCAGGTAGTCGTCCGGGGCCAGTTCCGCCGTGGCCACCACCTTTTCGTAGCCCGCCTCGGCCGTGACCATGATGAACACGGTGCCCAGGGAGATCAGGTGGCGGTGGCGCAGTTCCTCCAGCAACTGCTGGCCGTCCCGGCCCTCCCCCAGGTTGAAATCGCTCAGCACCAGGTCGTAGCGCGTGTTCTGGACCTTGAACAGGACCTCCGTGGCATTGGCGGCCAGGTCTATCTTGGTGACCCCGAAATTGGACAGGGTCAGCTTGAGGGCGCTGCGCATGCCCGGGTAGTCGTCCACCACCAGGGCGCGCAGCTCGCCGTAATTGATGACGATTTCGTTGTTCTTTGCGGATACGAGCGACACGCGGAATCTCCTCTGCGGAATGATCGTCCCGGCGTCATCCCGCTAGTTGTAAATACACGGGAGCCATATCGGCACCCCGGCGGAATTATTGAGTGCTGTCCTCGTCGTGGCCGTCCACGCCGAACAGTTGCTGCTTCAGGGCATGCATGCGGTCCCGCATCTCCGCCGCCTTCTCGAATTCCAGGTTCCTGGCGGCGGCCAACATGTCCTTCTCCAGGCGCTTGATCTCCTTGGCCAGTTCCTTCTCGCTCATGGCCTCGTAGCGGGCCCGGGACTGGGCCACCGCCAGCTCCTTCTGGGCCGCCTCGGCGTCGTACACGCCGTCGATGATGTCCTTGATGCGCTTGCTCACCCCCTTGGGCACGATGCCGTGCTCGGTGTTGAAGGCGGTCTGCTTGCGCCGGCGCCGTTCCGTCTCGTCCATGGCCTTGCGCATGGAATCGGTGATGCGGTCGGCGTAGAGGATGGCGGTGCCGTTCAGGTGTCGGGCCGCCCGGCCGATGGTCTGGATGAGGGAGCGCTCGGAACGCAGGAAGCCCTCCTTGTCCGCGTCCAGGATGGCCACCAGGGACACTTCGGGGATGTCCAGGCCC
>CAZREY010000292.1:0-3579 GCA_964599015.1 uncultured Thiobacillus sp. | reverse complement strand
AAGGGCACCCCCAGGAAGATGTCGGCGCTGCGCTGGTAGAGCTGGCAGGAGAGCTTGCCGTCGGCCACGTAGAACTGGAAGAAGGCGTGGCAGGGAGGCAGTTTCATGTAGGGCAGTTCCCCCACGTTCCAGGCGGAGACGATGATGCGGCGGGAGTCCGGATTGGTCTTCAGGGTCTCCAGCACCTCGCTGATCTGGTCGATGTGGCGGCCGTCCCGGGCGGGCCAGGAGCGCCACTGGTAGCCGTAGATGGGCCCCAGGTCGCCGTTCTCGTCGGCCCATTCGTCCCAGATGGAAACGCCGTTGTCCTTCAGATACCTGATGTTGGTGTCGCCCTGCAGGAACCACAGCAGCTCGTGGATGATGGACTTGAGGTGGACCTTCTTGGTGGTGAGCAGGGGGAAGCCCTGGGAGAGGTCGAAGCGCATCTGATGGCCGAACACGGAGAGGGTACCGGTGCCGGTGCGGTCGGCCTTGCGGGTGCCGTGGTCCAGGACATGGCGCAGTAGGGTCAGGTATTGCTGCATGGGCGGGCTCTCGATGGGCTTGTCAGGCGGGTTCTTTCAGCACGTATTGGTACACCAGATTCATGATGATGAGGCGCTGGGACTGGTTGAGTTCTCCGAACTGGACACCGTAGGCCTTCATGATCTTGCCCTGTTCATCCGCCTCCTCTCCTGTGGTGCGGATGATGGCGGGTGTTTTGACGTATTCCTCCATGTCCCCCAGCTTCACCTTGAATGACAGCCACAGCTTCTGTTCCTTGTAACCCAGCGGCGCGGGCGCCAGGAGCTTCGCGCCGCCCACGCTGATGTCCACGATCTTGCCGGCACCGGTCTGGCGGCCTTCCTCGCTGTCGTGCACGGCGACGATGATGCTGGCGGGGGCGCGCATGGCCTTGCGGATGCGCATGGCCTGGACGCTGTCGGGCCAGGCGAGGTGCAGATAGGGGTAGGGCTGCAGCTGGGACTTGAGCACCCGGGCCTTGAAAGCGCAGACGTTGAGGCCGGAGAAGGCGCGCACCAGGTAGCTCTGGCCGTCCTTGATGAAGATGAGCTTGCCGTCCACCATGGGCGCGGAAACCAGCAGGCTCCTGGGCTTCAGGTGGCCGATGACATGCACGGTCCAGCGTTCGGACTGGCCTTCCAGGAGGGGCTGCAATTGCAGGGTGTCCCCCGGCATGAGCTTGAGGGCCTCGAAATCCACGGTCTCTTCCGCGGGCTTGGCCGGCCCCCCGCCCTCCTCGCCCCCCGGTTCCGTGGGCAGGGTATCCGTGCGGACGGCGCTGGATTTGGGTCTCTGCCGCTCCCGGAACAACCCTTTCTCCAGCAGCACCTCCAGCTGGTGCTCGCTGGCCACCACCACGCCCCGGTTCAGGAGCAGGTTGCGGTCCACGTCGTAGATGGCGAAAGGCAGGGGCTTGCCCACTTCGATGTCGGCCTTGCGTACCGGTTGCAGAAACCCGTCATCAACCACGTCGTCGTCTCCTCGCAGGGCGGATTATCGGCTGTCGAACTCGAATTCCAGCGACAGTTGTTCCAGGCCGACATTGTAGGCGTTTGCCACGGCGATCGTGAGATCGATCCCCGCCTGGACCTCCCGCAGCATGGCGGTGAAGGCCGCACCGTCCCGCCGACGCAGATACTGCATGAAACGCCAGGACTGGCGATAGAACTGGTGGATGGAGAGCTTGAAGTCCGCCGCCCGCCGGCGTTCACCGGGGATGCCGGGCTGGGCGAAATCCACGCGGCGTCCGGCATCCCAGGCGGCGCAGGCCTCCTCGTCGCTGCTGTACTCCGCGCCGCCCCCCTCCGCAACCAGGCTGGCCAGACCCTCGTGGAACCAGACCGGCAGGGTGTCCGTGTAATGCCCCAGGCGCTGGCCCAGATGCACGTGGGACAGTTCATGGGCCAGGATGCCCGGCAGGCGCTGGTGTTCCTCCAGGCTGAGCTTGTGGGAAAGCACCAGCAGCTCGCCGGGCAGGGCGGCGGCGGTATAGCCCGTGCCGGACACCAGGCGGCGGAAGCAGGCCGGCGTCTCGCAGGCCAGGACCCGGGGCGGGCGCAGGAATGGCAGGCCGTGCATCGCCTCCACCTGGCCCACGGCCCCATCCAGCAGGCCGGATATCTCAACGGCGAAGGCCTGGCCATCCGGCTCATGCCAGACCCGTGCATCGCCGGGGAGGGGACTGAACCCCGCCGGGACCGGGCGTTGGGGTGGCACTGTGGCGCAACCGGCCAGCAGCAGTATCAGCAGCCCCAGCAGCGGGAGATTGAGGCCCCTCCCGCTGTAGGGGCCGTCGTCAGTGCAGGCTGGACTTGCCCAGCTCATCCAGGATGCCCAGGACCAGTTGGCGCCCCAGGGGGCCCATGCCCTTGATCAGGGCCTCGGCGTCGTTCTCGCCGTTCACCAGACGGCGCATGATGCCGCCCAGGCGGGCCATGTCGCCACCGGCCCGCACCATCTGCTCCGCCATGTTGGCCAACGCCGCCAGGGCCTGGGCGTCGCCCCGCCGGGCGGCGGTGATGAGGGCGGCCAGGCCCGGCGCGGCGGCCGCGCCGTCGGGCTTCTGTTCCAGGGCCGGCAGCGTGGCCGGGTTGTCGATGCCCCGCAGCACGGCGTCCACGATGATGCGATCTTCCTCGTCCAGGCCCAGCTTGATGCTGTCGTCCCGCCGGCCGTCGACGATCTGGCGCAGGGCGGCCACCAGCCGGGGCCAGCCCTGCTGCTCGGCGGCCTTCAGGGTGTCCATGAGCTGGGGCAGTTGGGCGCGGTCCCGCAGGGCGTTCACCACGGCGTGGATGAAGGGGGCATGCATGGTCAGCACCTGCTGCACGGCATCGGGCAGTTCAGCCATGGCTATACGGTCCTTTGGGCGGGGGTTCAAAGGGGGCCCAGCGGCCGTCCCGCAGGGCCTCCAGGGGTCGGTAGGCCTGCTTGTAGGCCATCTTGCGGCAATCGGCGATCCAGTAGCCCAGGTAGACGTAGGGCAGTCCCATCTCCCGGGCCAGGCGCACCTGGCTCAGGACCCCATGCACCCCCAGGCCCCGGCTGGCGAGGTCCGGCTCGTAAAAGGTATACACCGCCGACAGGCCGTCCAGCAGGCGGTCCACCAGGGAGACCATGACCACCTCGCCTCCCAGTGTGAACTCCGCCAGGGCGCTGTCCACCCGGCTTTGCAGCAGGAACCCCCGGTACTGCTCCCGGTCGTCCTGGTCCATGCCGCCGCCCACGTGGCGGGCCTGCTGGTAGCGGCGATAGAGGCGGTAATGGGATTCCTCGAACACCAGGGGACGCAGGCGCATGGCCACATCCTGGTTGCGCTGCTGGCAACGCCGCTGGGAACGGCTGGGCGAGAAGGCCGCCACGGGGATGCGCACCGGCGTGCAGGCGTTGCAGCTGTCGCAGCGGGGGCGGTAGACATGCTGGCCGCTGCGGCGGAAGCCCAGGCGCACCAGCTCGCCGTACACCGCGGCATCCACCAGGCTACCCGGCGCGGCCACCTGGGAACGGGCCAGGCGGGCGGGCAGGTAGCTGCATGGGTAGGGCGCCGTCAGATAGAACTGAAGGCGGAAGATG
>CAZREY010000291.1:0-3592 GCA_964599015.1 uncultured Thiobacillus sp. | reverse complement strand
GGTCATGGCCGGCGTGGGCGTTGCGGAAGCGCTCCTTGCCGTGGAACACCAGGAAGTACATGCGGAAGGAATAGAAGGCGGTGACGAAGACACCCAGGGTCACGGCGAAATAGGCAAAACCCGAGCCGGACAGGTCCGAGAACTTCACCGCCTCGATGATGGAGTCCTTGGAGTAGAAGCCGGACAGGAAGGGCGTGCCGATGAGGGCCAGGGAGCCGATCAACGAAGTGATCCAGGTGATGGGCATGTACTTGCGCAGACCGCCCATGTTGCGGATGTCCTGGTCGTGGTGCATGCCGATGATCACACTGCCCGCGGCCAGGAACAGCAGGGCCTTGAAGAAGGCGTGGGTCATCAGGTGGAAGATGGCCACCCCGTAGGCGGAGGCCCCCAGGGCCACGGTCATGTAGCCCAGCTGGGACAGGGTGGAATAGGCCACCACCCGCTTGATGTCGTTCTGGATCACCCCCAGGAAGCCCATGAACAGGGCGGTGATGGCGCCGATGACCATGACGAAGTTCAGGGCGATGTCCGACAGCTCGAACAGGGGCGACATGCGCGCCACCATGAAGATGCCGGCGGTCACCATGGTGGCGGCGTGGATCAGGGCGGAGATGGGGGTGGGGCCTTCCATGGAATCCGGCAGCCACACGTGCAGGGGGAACTGGGCCGACTTGCCCATGGCGCCCACGAACAACAGGATGCAGATCACCGCCAGGAGAGGCCAGGTGTAGCCTTCCACGAGGGTGATGGTGTGGTTGGCCAGGTGGGGGGCCATCTGGAACACCTGCTGGTAGTCCAGGCTGCCGGTGTAGGCCAGCACCAGGCCGATGCCCAGCAGGAAGCCGAAATCCCCGACGCGGTTCACCAGGAACGCCTTCAGGTTGGCGTAGATGGCGGTTTCCCGGGTATACCAGAAACCGATGAGCAGGTAGGACACCAGGCCCACCGCTTCCCAGCCGAAGAACAGCTGCAGGAAGTTGTTGCTCATCACCAGCATGAGCATGGAGAAGGTGAACAGGGAGATGTAGCTGAAGAAGCGCTGGTAGCCCGGGTCGTCGGCCATGTAGCCGATGGTGTAGATGTGCACGCACAGGGACACGAAGGTCACCACCAGCATCATCATCACCGTCAGCCGGTCGATGAGGAAGCCGATCTCCATGGACAGGTCGCCCACGGTGAGCCAGGTGTAGACCGAGCCGTTGAAGGTGTTGCCCGCCTGCACGTCCTGGAACACCAGCACGGAGGCGATGAAGGAGATGAGCACGCCCAGGATGGTGGCCACGTGGGCGCCGGCGCGGCCGATGGCCTTGCCGAACAGGCCGGCGATGAGGGCGCCCGCCAGGGGGGCCAGGGGCACGATGAGGTAGAGGGTCTTCATGTCCATGATGTCCATGCCGTCAGCCCTTCAGTGAATCCAGGTCTTCCACGTTGATGCTCTTCAGGTTGCGGAAGAGCACCACCAGGATGGCCAGGCCGATGGCGGATTCCGCCGCGGCCACGGTGAGGATGAAGAACACGAACACCTGCCCGGCCATGTCGTTCAGGTAGGCGGAGAAGGCGACGAAGTTGATGTTCACCGCCAGCAGCATCAACTCGATGGCCATGAGCAGGATGAGCACGTTCTTGCGGTTCAGGAAGATGCCCACCACGCTGATGGCGAACAGGATGGAACCGAGGATGAGGTAATGGGAGAGTCCGACGTCCATTTGCTTATTCCTCGTCCTCTTTAACTTCCGGTTTCTGCGGCTTCACGTTCACCAGGTGCACCCGGTCGGCGCGCTTCACCTTCACCTGCAGGGCGGGGTTGATCTGCTTGTTGCCCGGGCGCTTGCGGTGAGTCAGGACGATGGCGGCGATCATGGCCACCACCAGCACCACGGCGGCGAGTTCGAAGGGATAGACGTAGTCGGTATAGAGCAGACGGCCCAGCTCCTTGGTGTTGCTGTAGTCGGCGGCCTTGGGCAGGGGCGCCACCAGGCCAAAGTCCTTGCCGCCCAGCACCATGGCCATCTCCACCACCATGAGGCCGCCCACAAGCAGGCCCGCCGGCAGGTAGCTCCAGAAGCCCTTGCGCATTTCTTCCAGGTTGATGTCCAGCATCATCACCACGAACAGGAACAGCACCATGACCGCGCCGATGTAGACCAGCACCAGGGTGATGGCCAGGAACTCGGCCTGGAGCAGCATCCACAGGCCGGCGGCGGTGAAGAAGGCCAGCACCAGGGCCAGTGCGGCATGCACCGGGTTGCGGGCGGTGATGACCCGCAGGCCCGCCAGCAGCAGGATGGCGGAGAGGGTGTAGAAAACGAAGCTCTGGAAGTCCATCACTTGGTCCCGGGAAATGGGAAACGGGAAACGGGAAACGTGTGGCTATTCACGTCAGCCGTGCCGAATTGGGTATGGGTTGTTTGCGTTTCCCGTTTCACTTTTCTCGTTTCCCTCATCAACGGTACTTGGCGTCTTCGGCGCGATCCTTGGCGATCTGCTCCTCGTACTGGTCACCCACCGCCAGGAGCATGTCCTTGGTGTAGTAGAGGTCGCCCCGCTTCTCGCCGTGGTACTCCAGCACCCGGGTCTCGACGATGGCATCCACGGGGCAGGCCTCCTCGCAGAAGCCGCAGAAGATGCACTTGGTCAGGTCGATGTCATACACCGTGGTGCGGCGGGTGCCGTCGGCCCGCTGCTCCGACTCGATCTTGATGGCCAGGGCCGGGCACACGGCCTCGCACAGCTTGCAGGCGATGCAGCGCTCCTCGCCGTTGGGATAGCGGCGCTGGGCGTGGAGGCCCCGGAAGCGGTTGGACTGGGGCGTCTTCTCCTCCGGGAACTGCACCGTGATCTTGCGGGCGAAGAAGTGGCGGCCGGTGAGGGCCATGCCCTTCACCAGTTCGGTGAGCAGGAAGGTGTCGAAGAAGGCTTTGACGCGGTTCAACATGTCAGGACTCCCGACGGGCCGCCCCGAGGGAGGCCAGGCTCCCCCGTGGGGGGACGCGAACAAAGTGAGCTAGAGGGCTGTGCATATCTCCCTCCTCAATGGAACAGGTAGCCCAGGGGGGTCTGCATGGCGGCGCCCACCACCAGGATCCACACCAGGGTCACGGGGATGAACACCTTCCAGCCCAGGCGCATGATCTGGTCGTAGCGGTAGCGGGGGAAGGTGGCGCGGAACCACAGGAACAGGAACAGCACGAAGCTCATCTTGGCGAACATCCACAGGATGCCGTCCGGCAGGAAGGGCAGCGGCGACAGCCAGCCCCCCAGGAACATGACGCTGGTGAGGCCGGCGATGAGGATCATGTTGGCGTATTCCGCCAGGAAGAACACGGCGAAGGCCATGCCGGAGTATTCCACGTGGAAGCCGGCCACGATCTCCGATTCCCCTTCCGCCACGTCGAAGGGCGAGCGGTTGGTCTCCGCCACGCCGGATATCAGGTACACCAGGAACAGGGGGAACAGGGGCAGCCAGTACCAGTGCCAGAATCCGCCCGCCTGACCCTGGACGATGTCGACGAGGTTCAGGCTCTGGGAGGCCATCAACACCCCCACCAGCGCGAAGCCCATGGCGATCTCGTAGGACACGATCTGGGCG
>CAZREY010000290.1:0-3621 GCA_964599015.1 uncultured Thiobacillus sp. | reverse complement strand
ACGCCCTTCGCCGGCTTCTTCAATGCCCATCAGGATTTCGATGGCGTCATCCGGCGCATGCCCATGATGGTGGAGCATGGCGGCCACTGCTACGGCTCCCTGGCCCTGAACCTGGTGCGGGCCGCCATGGGGGCCCAGTCCCTGAAGATCCTGCCGGCGGGCCGCTCGGGCCATGCCTGGCGCCCGCCCGTGCTGACCGCGGAGGGGCTGGATGTGGCGATCCCCCTGGATGCCCAGGCCATGGCCCTGGTGCCCTACCGGGTGGCTGGCGCCTTCCCCTATGTGTCCGCCGCCGACATCATCGCCGGGCGGGCGCCCGCGTCCCTGCTGGAGGGACGCATCGTCCTGGTGGGCTCCACCGCCCCCGGCTTGCTGGACCTGAGGGTGACGCCCGCCTACAAGGCCTTCGCGGGGGTGGAGATTCACGCCAACCTCATGTCCGGCATCCTGGACAACACCGTGAAATGGGAGCCGGCGGGCCAGCGGGGCATCATGCTGGGCGGCATCCTGGCGCTGGGCCTGATTTTGGCGGCGGCATTGCCCTGGCTGACGCCCATGTGGTCCGCCGCCCTGACGGCCGGGCTGCTGGTTCTGCTGCTGGGACTGGACGTGTATGCCTGGCAGGGCCTGGACATGAGCCTGAACATGGCGACCCCATTGCTGACGGTGGCGGGCCTGTTCGTGCTGAACATGGGCTGGGGTTTCTTCGTGGAGGCCCGTTCCAAGGCCCAGATCACCAAGCTGTTCGGCCAGTACGTGCCGCCGGAACTGGTGGACGAGATGGCCAAGGATCCGGCCCGCTACAGCCTGCGGGGCGAATCCCGGGTGATGAGCGTGCTGTTCTCGGACATCGTCGGTTTCACCAGCATTTCCGAAAAACTCGAGGCCGCCCAACTGGCCGAGATGCTCAATGTCTACCTGTCGGCCATGACCCGGGTGGTGCAGGAGGGACGGGGCACCATCGACAAGTACATCGGTGACGCCGTCATGGCCTTCTGGGGCGCCCCCATGAGCGACGAGCGCCATGCCCGGGACGCGGTGCTGGCGGGCCTGGCCATGCAGGCCGTGTTGAACGACCTGAACCCGAAACTGGAAGATAAGGGCTGGCCGCCGGTGCGGATCGGCGTGGGGGTGAACACGGGCCGCATGAGCGTGGGCAACATGGGTTCCGAGTTCCGCATGGCCTATACGGTGATGGCCGACGCGGTGAACCTGGCCTCCCGCCTGGAGGCCCTCACGCGCCAGTACGGCGTGGGCGTGCTGGTGGGCGAGGCCACTAGGGCGGCGTGCCCGGATATCGCCTTCCAGATCGTCGACCGGGTGCGGGTCAAGGGCAAGGACGTGCCGGTGGCCATCTTCGAACCCCTGGGCGTGGCCGCGGACATCGCCCCGGAGCGCATCAAGGAAGCGGAGCAGTTCGAAGCCGCCTTCCAGGACTACCAGGCCCAGCGCTGGGACGAGGCGGAGATCAAGCTCATGGAGTTGCGCCGCGCCAATGCCAGAAAGCTGTATGACGTCTACCTGGACCGGGTGACCCACTTCCGCTTCAACCCGCCCCCCAAGGATTGGGATGGCGTGTTCACCTTCACCACGAAATGAAGGGCCTGGGATGAAAATCCGCGTCCTGGGCTGTTCCGGCGGCATCGGCGACGGACGCCAGACCACCTCCTTCCTGGTGGATGACGACATCCTGCTGGATTGCGGCACCGGGGTGACCACCCTGACCCATGCGGAGTTGTGCCGCATCGATCATGTGTTCCTTACCCACAGCCATCTGGACCACATCACGTCCCTGCCCCTGCTGCTGGACAGCGTGGGCGGGGAGCGGGGCCGCCCCCTCACCTTGCACGGCCTGCCCGAGGTCCTGCAGATCCTCAAGGATCACCTGTTCAACTGGCGCATCTGGCCGGACTTCGCGCGCATCCCAAGTCCCGAGGCCCCCTTCCTGCGCTATGAATCCCTGTTCGAGAGCGAACCGGTGAGGCTGGGGAACAGGGTGATCGCCGCCATTCCGGCCAGCCATACGGTGCCGGCGGTGGGTTATCTGCTGCGGGACGAAGGCGGCAGCCTGCTGTTTTCCGGCGATACGTCCAGCCACGACGCCCTGTGGCGGGAGGCCAACAGTACCCGGGATCTGCGGCACCTGGTGGTGGAATGTTCCTTTCCCGATGGCCTGGCGGATATCGCCGAGGCGTCGAAACACTACTGCCCCGGGACCCTGGCAACCGACCTGCGCAAACTCAAGAGCGGGCCCCAGGTGTGGATCACCCATCTCAAGCCGGGGGGCGAGGCGGACATCATGGCGGAGCTGGCCCGGCATGGAGCCGTCTCGGCCAGGGCCCTGAGCAACGGGCAGGTGTTCGAGTTGTAAGCGGATGCACTGAGGCCGGGGCCCGCCAGCCGCCGCATTTCCTTCCGGCAATAAAAAAGGAGGGGATCGCTCCCCTCCTTGCCGCTGAAGAACCCGCCTGGTTACAGGGCCAGGGTGTCGTTCAGCACGTTTTCCTTCCAGGAGTGCATGTAGGCCAGTTCCAGCTCGCTCTCCTCCTTGGAGACGCCGTTGGCGCCCTTGGGCGGCACCAGGGCCTTCTTCTCGGGGTCCCAGCGGAACACGGTGGCCACGTGGAAGGCCGTGCTGTCCGAACTGGCGGAGTAGCAGGTGTTGGTCACCACGGGGGCGGCGTCGGGGGTGCGTCCGGCGAAGATCTCGGACAGGCCGTAGGCGCACATCTTGGCGGTGTTGTTGGCCACGGAGCCGGACTTCGGGAAGTTGGTCAGCGCGGAGTCGCCCAGGATGTGCACATTGGGCACCACCTTGGATTCGAAGGTGGTGTAGTCGATGGTGCACCACACGCCGTTGTTGCCGTCACGCACGCCAGCCATGCCGCAGATCTCGGCGGCGCGCATGGGCGGCACCACGTTGATCACATCACCCTTCACGTCGTCGAACTCGGTGCCCACCATCATGGTCTTGGTGTTCACGGAACGGGGCATGTTGTTGGGACGGTAGTCGATCATGCTCTTGTCGGTGCCGTAGCCGTAGTGCTTCTTCCAGGCGGCCAGGAACAGGCCCTTCTTGGAGGCGATGTCCTCGTTGCCGTCCAGCACGATGACCTTGGACTTGGGCTTGGCCTGCTTGAAGTAGTGGGCCACCAGACAGGCGCGCTCGTAGGGTCCGGGGGGGCAGCGGTAAGGCGCCTTGGGCACGGACATGACGAACACGCCGCCGTCGGGCATGGCCTCCAGCTGCTTGCGCAGGGTGGCGGTCTGGGGACCGGCCTTCCAGGCGTGCATCACGGTCTTCTGTGTTTCGGCGTCGTAGCCCTGCACGGCGTCGAACATCAGTTCGATGCCGCCGGCCAGCACCAGGCGGTCATAGGCGAAGCTCTGGCCGCCGGCGGTCTTGACGGTCTTCTTGCCCGTGTCGATGGCGGTGACGGTGTCGGCCACCCAGTTGTTCACCACCTTCTTGAGGTTGTCATAGGGACGGGTGATGTCTTCCATCTTGGTGATGCCGGCCAGCACCTCGTTGGAGGTGGGGCAGGATACGAAGTGCTTGTTGGGCTCGATGACGGTGACTTCCGCGTTGGGGGTCCACATCTTGATGTAGCGGGCGAAGGT